>CAMLDG010000147.1 GCA_946478655.1 uncultured Nitrosotalea sp. | reverse complement strand
AGACTGATTTGACTTTAATAACAATACCATAGATACCATTACCTGGCAAGTTTAATGTTTGAGTACCTGCACCATTTTGTGCAATCGCATCACTCTTTGACCACAATACGTTTTGATCTTTGTCAAGTATTTGTAGATCATAATCCACATCACCAGTTACCTGTTTTTCTGTAAATGAATCGTAGAAGCCAATATTCAGATTGTTTTGCGAATTTGCTTCCAAGTTTGTAGGATTCCATCCGAGCTTCACATGCCAGCCTCCAAAGTCGGTCAACAAGGAAGATGATGATTGTACGTTTGGTTTTTCAGGTGCTACTTTGAATTCAATACTTGTAGTTCCACTTGGAATAGTTTTTGCCATATTTACCAGGTCAAATTTGTTAAGGAACAGATGGACTATCATGTAATCATTAATTGTATATGGATCAACAATTATTCTGCTTCCAGTAAGAGCATATCCTTGTGCACTTGCAGCATATGTAGGTGTGTCAGAGAAATCTGACAATGACTTTGGCACTCTTAACTCTTCATGTATGAATATAGGTCGGTCTTGGAATCTATTTACATCCCAATCAAATGGCATCTTCCAAGAAAATTGTTTTGTTGATTGATCAAAATTAAAGTCAGATATTTTGTCATAGTATGAAATCAGCGTAGTATTGTATGGATTATTTTGATATGTAACATCTTGTGTAGATATATCTCCAACACTTAGATAGGAATCAAATTTTGGAGGATTTGATTGGTCAATTATAGTATTAGCATAATCAATAGCTAAAAGTTCCATGTGAAAATGATACAAGCCACCTTGATCAAGTATTGGTCCTGCGACTGTTACTTGATCAGTCTGTGATCCTAATCCACCTAATACCGGATCAGCATCACCATACACGGTATATTTTCCATTTTCACCACCGGGCTCGAATTTTATTGTAAGATATCCCGTGTGTGTGTAAAACAATTCATGCATCAAGATTTTGTCTCCCTTTGTAGCATTGATGAAAAATGAGACATTGTTTATTGTCGTATTGGTATTTGCATCAAAAAATCTAAACTGTAGAGTTTTGTCTTCGGTAGTATCAGATGTTATAATTGGGGGATTTAGTTTAATGAAAGCTGTAATCACTCTGTTTCCAATGTTTGCCTGGACATTTTCTTGAGTAAAACCGTCACCGAATGCTTTTTGAGGAATAAATGGAACTACAGATAACAAAACAAACAAGCCAAGGACTATAGGCAATATGCTCTTGACATAAAGCTGCATTAATTGAAAAGTGACCTGTTAACCTATTTAATTCTTGAGCAACAACGTTACTTCACATAAAATTATTAACAAGACAAGATAAAATTATGAAATGAAACGATGGTCAAAAATATCATCTATTTTTGCAATATCTATCACAATATTAGCAGTATATCTGATATCAAGTTCAGGAATTTATCATTCAAGAGATACTGCATTTGCCCAGAGTTCATCATTAACGATAATTGCACTCTCAAGTGATAACAAACTAGTTGGTGGAGGCCAATTTGTAATCTCTCCCAATCCATTTACAGGTACAGGAAATTATACAATTACAGACAACTCTGCTGATGACACTGACAAAGAAAAAGATGGTGTAATTACTTTGTCGGGAATAAAAAATGGAAATTATAGCATAATTCAGACAAGAACTACATCAGGATATGGTGTTGACCAGATGCAAAAAACAATTCAGGTGAACAACTCGTCTGGCGTTGCTACTTTTACTGATCTACCAGCCAACAATGCTGTTGCATCTTTTGCTTCAAAAAGTGTTACGTATACAACCAAGTTTGAATGTGGTTCGATATATGCTGGAGAAGGACCACTGAGACCTGGTCATTACGATACGGACATTAGTTTATTTAATAAACAAAAATTCCAGACACAAGTTTTTTGGAATTCTGTGCTCAACAACGGCCCTAGTTCAAATGCTATTTTGCTCAAGATGGATTCTGAAACATCAAAGAGTATAACGTGTCATGACATCAGAGCCATACTTGGAAATAATAATGATAATTTCATAGAAGGGTTTACCATCGTTAATGTTCCACTAGATTCAACATTTAACGGTGGAATGACCATGGCAAGTTCCTCAAGTGACATCAACGTACTAGATGTACAAGCATTTTACACTGCAAATGCATTGGATATGCTCCCTCATGAAGTGATTGTGGATAAGATCTCATTTTACATAATACAGGATGAAAGCGGAAAGATTCCAGCCAATATGACACGAAAGACTCTTGACATATCCATTCCATCAGGACTAAATCAAATATCAGATACGGAAAAGAAAGTAAAAGATGCACTTGCAAAACAATACTCACTTTCTGATGATGACTTGACAAAAATTGTGATCAGGATAAAAGATGTCTCAGTAGGAGTGGGAGTTTTGATTGACGATCATGCCATATCATTATCCACAGTCCAACCTCAACCAGGTTCTTAGAAAAATAATAAAAAGAAAAGTAGAGTTAAGTTT
>CAMLDG010000146.1 GCA_946478655.1 uncultured Nitrosotalea sp. | reverse complement strand
AGCCTCAAAGGTAGAAGGAACTGGAGTGGGCATTCCTAATGGTTTGAAAAAGGCAATTTTATGCAAAGAGCACTACAAGGAATGGAAAAAAGCAACAAAGGACGACAGAGACACAGAAAAAGCAAGATTCAGTCGATTCTAAGCAGATAACAGTACATCATTAGTTTTCTTTTATTTAATTTTAGAAATTTTCCAGCCTAACGCTTTTTGTTAAAATATGCTTTGGATAGATCTTCATAGTATTGAGGCAGTTTCTTGTACAACCTCTTTGGCTTTCTTGGTTTTTCATTGCTTAGTGCATAAAGACACAGTATCGGAAATGCAATTGTTGCATCAGTGTATACCATTATCACATCTTCATGTGCATCCTTTACCTTGCCCCAGCTCTTTCCTTCTTGCAATGTTGCACCAGAAAGACCACCAGTGTCTGGTCGTGCATCAGTAATTTGGATAATGTAATTTTGTCCTCCATGACCTAACCCAAGTATTTGATCTAGTAACGGACCTGTTTGTTGTGCAGTATTTTTTGGCACACCTCCGCCCAATTCCAAGATTCCGGACTTTTTGGAATTGTATAAAATTGCTGCCTGCTCTATTATTTCTCTTACAAAGTCAAGACTGTGTATCTTGTTTTCTAGTCGTAACGGTGCCAAGTCTAATGCAAGTGACGAGTCCTTCAAAGTGGAGACATAGACTGGAACATCATAATCGTATGCAGTTACAACAAAACTGCGTTCTGGATTTTTAGAATGTTGTTTAGAGTATTTTCCCATCGCGTTACAGAATTCAGCCGTTGTAAATGGTTTGTCAAGCAAATTCTTTGTAAACATTTTCTGTACAATCTTGTCTTCTGCCTTTAGTGTTTCATCACCTTTGATGTAGACATCTCTGATTCGTACAATGTCTTTTTCATAAAGCACCATGTCATCTACCTCAAAGTGTCCTTGCTTTACAGGCAGGTTCCAGGCAAAATGGTCCTCATGGTATACGTTTGCGCCAGTGGAAACTATCCAGTCAACAAAGCCACGCTCTATCAAGGACTTGAACAGGCCTCCGAATCCAACAGGAGTCATTGCACCTGCCACGGTAAGGCATATTGTAGCATCATCTTCAATCATTTTACAGTATAACTTGGCAGCATCTCCAAGTTGCCTGGCATTATAGCCAGTACTTGAGAAAATATCTACCAGATCATCAATACCCATGTTGGGTTTTATCTTCAGGTGAGGGATGTCTTTTCCCTTAAAATTGTGATGGTCCACGAACGACTAACTTATTTTTGGGCTAAATAAACACTTGCAGGATTTTACTTAGAATAAGATTTGCTATAACATGGAGACAAAAAAGTAGAAAATCTATTCTGGAATTTCTACTTCTCTTGCATCATGTCGGGAGATTTCTTTATGCATAACAACATGAGACTTTTCCTTGAAAGTCAAATTACACCTATAACAATGCCATGCTGTCATGCTCATGCAAGTAATATTGTAATTTTCATATTTAAGACGTGTGCACAAATTGTTCATATCAATCATACTAGACAATTTTTCAGAAAAATTATCCCATTTCAAATCAATATTTGGTACCACAAAATCAAGACAGTTGTTTTCCACATAGTATTTTAAGAAGAAACCAGAAGTTGGAGTCGGATGCAAGTTTTCAAAGAGGAAAAATGGGATCTAAGCGAACTTGTAAAGGATCCAGAGTCAGCACACTTTGAAAAGCGCCTAAAAATCATACAAAACAATGTCAAAAACTTTGAGAAGAACAAAAAGATACTCAAGTCTACCATATCTGAGAAGAAATTCATGTCAATGCTTCATACATTAGAAGACATTACAGATGAATTTGGCAGAGTTTCAGGCTATGCATCATTAGAATATTCATCGGATACCCAGTCAGACAAGGCAACGTCACTAGTTTCAAGGATGAGAAAGTTAGGGGCTCAGCTTGAAAACCAGACCCTGTTTTTTGACCAATGGTGGAAAAAGCAGATTGACGAGAAAAATGCCCAGAGACTGATGAAGTCATCAGGGGAGTTGCACGAGTTTTTAAGATACAAGCGCTTGCTTGCCAAATACTCCCTTACAGAGCCAGAAGAGAGGATAATCAATACGCTAGATGTCACAGGACACTCTGCCCTTGTCAAAATCTATGACAAGATAACAAACGCATTTGTCTTTGAGGTAAAAATCGATGGTAAGACAAAAAGATACAACAGAGAAGAATTGTCAGTCCTGATTCGAAGCCCCAAGCCAAAAACAAGAGAGATTGCATACAAGGCATTATTGTCAGAGTTTGACAAGAACAAGGGTGTCCTAGGAGAGATTTATCAAAACATAGTTTCAAACTGGAAAGACGAGTGCATCCAGATACGCGGATACTCGTCTCCAATATCAGTTAGAAACATAGGAAATGACACTGACGACAAGACAGTTAATGCACTTTTGTCAGTCTGCAAGAAAAACTCGGAGACATTTCGCAAGTTCTTTTTGCAAAAGGCACGGATACT
>CAMLDG010000145.1 GCA_946478655.1 uncultured Nitrosotalea sp. | reverse complement strand
CCCCTAATCTACATCAGACAAAAACCAAAAGATTATGGTACTGGCAGTCTCATAGAGGGAAAAATACCACCCGGTTCAAGAGTAGTCTTGGTAGATGATGTTGGAACAACTGGTCACTCACTACTCAATGCGATCAAGGCCCTAAGAGAGGCCAAAGTGGTGGTAGATTCGGCATTTGTCATAATCAATAGACTTGAAGGAGCACGTGAAAACCTAGAGGCTGAAAAAGTAAAGTTGTATGAAATTACAGACATACTTGCCATTTCCAATATTTTACACACTGAAAATATTCTAGATGACCAGACTCTAGACAGAATCAAAAAACAAATGAGTTTATCCAAATAGATTTTACAGGTTAACTTTCGTAGATCATTAATTTTTTTTCTTCTAATAGAGTATGCAGATTATGTACAGACCTGTAAACATCCGACTCTTTTTTTGCTCCAGTGCAGACAAGTTTTCCAGATGCAAATAACAGAATGACAGTTTTAGGGTCAAGCATCCTGTGTATCAAACCCGGAAATTGTTCAGGCTCATACATGCTTCGTGGAAGACTTCGTGCTGCTTGCTCCAGGTGTATCTTTCCACCAAGGTTAGCAGAGGCGACCATATTCTGGATTGTAATGACTGCATCATTTTTTATCTTGATTCCACCTTTTCGCAATGTCTGAACAACACTACGAACTGCTTTGATTGACTGTTCTTCAGATTTTGCTCCAGTGCAAACCATCTTCCCCGAACTGAAAATTAATGTTGCAGTTTTTGGAGACTTGATTCTAAAAACTAAACCTGGAAATTGATCAGGATGATATTCAACATCAGGAAATGTTTGTGTAATAACATTAAGATCAATCCGTTGATCAACTGAAGCTGAAGCCACAACATTTTCTATACTTACAATAGGTTTTGTTTGAGGCATTTCGGTGTTTAAATACGCGCTTTATATATACTCTATAACATTTTGTGCAAACATTTGTTGCATCAAATGTATAAGATCATTTCAAGAAAGAGGCAGCTCAGACAAATGCCTTTACATCATCGTGTCAGTTATAACTCTGATTCTTCATTGCGGCCAAATGAAGATAATTTACTGCTTATTTTAAAATTAGTATACAACAAAGAAAAATTCTAGGCTACATCCATTTATTCTTCTGATAAAAATCATAGAACAAAACATTTGCAGACAAGTCAAATGTAACATACAGAGTTGAAGGAACAAAGTAAGTGGGCCCAAAGGGCTTCGATCCCTTGGCTCACCGGTTATGAGCCGGTTACTCTACCAAGCTGAGTTATGGGCCCTACGAAAGAGCAAATTGACATGCGCTATAAAATAGTATAGAGGTTAACAGTAAGCATTGTAACAGCTGTCAAGTAAGAGATTTTGAGCAGCTACTGATTTGCTAGCTATTTCTACCAATTCATCTTCTTTTGATGCAGGAGTTTTTTCCAATATTTTTCTCCAGAGAGCAGCGTGTCTTATGTCAGCTTCTGCATGTAGTCTGAAATATTCTATTGCATCATCATCTGAAAGACCATAGAATTTTCTTAATCCATCTATCTTTGACAAGCTAATTTTTGGTATTTCTTGTTCTAAGGCATACATTGCAGCGGCTCCACCTTCAAATGAATTCATAAGACATGAAAGATTTGAGATGGCTTGTTTTGTAGCATCAAGACCTTCATAGTTTCTTAGTTCATCTTGTGATACGCCTAGTGCAGATGCAAACTTCATCCATGGTTCAATGTGTTCAGATTCTTCATCTCTATTTGAGGCAATTTTGTTCTTTATTTCAGATGGGCTTTTTTCCATCACGTCTCCTACAAACGAAGGAACTGATTTTACCAGTTGAAAGTATTCTTTTGAATAACCGCTAAGAGAGTCCATCGATAATTTACCTTCACTCCACATTACATAGAATTTGTGCTTTAGCAAACTCTGATCTTCAATTATTTTATCAATTCTTGCAATAAGAGAGCTCATGGCAGTTATCAAATTTCAGTAATAAAAAAATCTTTGGAATGCCTTCAAAAGGATTTTATGGATATAAAATAGGATGCAATTTGGGCTCCAGTGGTGTAGACCGGTCAAGCATGTGGGACTTTCAATCCTACGACCCGGGTTCAAATTCTTCATGATGAAAATCCCGGCTGGAGCACCACCTTTCAAAAGCATTAATATTCTAACTGCGATTACGACTGCTAGTGCAAATTCTTGGATAGAAAGAATTTTGAGATAAATCCACTCATAAAAGACTTTGAAAGTTACATAGCCAAAGTCAATGATGCAATCAAACAAGAGTTAGATCTATACTCTGCATCAGAATTTTTTGAACCATTACAGTATTCATTAGAAGGAGGAAAGCGAATAAGACCACTGATACTCATCTTGTCTGCAGAAAGTGTTGGAAAATGCGATGAAAATGCATATTCAGCATCATGTGCAGTAGAGCTCTTACATACAGAGTCTGTGATTCATGATGATATCATAGATAACGAAATTCTAAGAAGAAGAAAGGATCC
>CAMLDG010000144.1 GCA_946478655.1 uncultured Nitrosotalea sp. | reverse complement strand
ATACCAATTGATAATGCTGCAAAAAAATTCAGTATTGATCAAAACTTGTGGGGAAGGGCAATTGAAGGAGGAGACATGGAGGATGCATTCTCAGAGCCTCCAGATGACGCATTCATCTGGGTCAAGACAAAAGACTTGCCAGAAAAACCACAGTATATTGAAATAAAATTTGAAAATGGAATACCTGTTGCTGCTGATAGAAAACACATGAAACCAATAGAGTTGATAAAATACATCAACAAAAAGGCAGGTGCAAACGGAGTTGGAATAGTAGACCATATTGAAGACAGAGTGGTAGGCATAAAATCAAGAGAAGTGTATGAGACACCAGGTGCAACATGCATCATAGAAGCACATACTGATCTTGAGAAAATGGTTTTGACAAAACATGAATTAAAGTTCAAGGCAATGGTTGATGCAGAATGGTCATGGCTTGCATATTCTGGATTATGGCAAGATCCACTAAAATCAGATTTAGATATGTTTATCAATACTACTCAGAAGAGGGTTAGCGGAACTGTCAAGCTCAAAATGTTCAAAGGAAGTCTCAGAGTTGTTGGAAGAAAATCGGAATATTCATTGTATAGCCACGATCTGGCAACATATGGAGCCGGTTCTACTTTTGACCAAACTCTTGGAAAAGGATTCGTTGAGCTATGGGGGCTTCAATCAACAGAAGCTAATAAATTACTAAAAAAGAGGTGAATGATCAAAGAATGAATTGCCCAGAATGTGATGCAACAATAAAAATTCCAGACGATGCAAGTGTTGGAGAGATAGTCTCATGTCCTGATTGTGGGGCAGATTTTGAGATTGCTTCCAAGAATGGCGGCGTATGCGAATTAAAGCATGCTGAGAAAGTTGGCGAAGATTGGGGAGAGTAAATGCCCAAAGTTCGAATCGTGTTCGATAGAGTAAGATTAGAAGAGAAGATGCTCGAGCAAAAAGCAATCGAGCTTGGACACGATACGAAGATGATTGACGCCAAGACTACCCAATTTACCACCGAAAGTAAAAAAAACGATTATGATTTTGGAGATGTCGTTTTAGAAAGATGTGTCAGTTACTTTCGTGGTCTTCATTTTACAGCAGCCCTTGAATTTTTAGATATTCCAGTAATCAATAGTACCGAGGTTGCAAACAATTGTGGAAACAAAATGTTGACTTCGTTATTGTTAAAAAAACATAATGTACCTACTCCAAAAACATACTTTACATTTTCATCAGAAGCTGCAGTGGAAACACTGGAAAAAGACGGTTATCCCCTTGTGATAAAGCCAATCATAGGAAGTTGGGGAAGAGGAGTAGTACCCCTAAGAGACAGGGAAACAGCAGATGCAATAATTGAGGTAAGAGAGCTAAACGATGGTCCGTTGGACAGGATTTACTACCTACAAGAGGTAATATCACGTCCTCCAAGAGACATACGAGCCATATCTGTAGGAGACCAGCTTATCGCTGCAATGTACAGAACATCAACTGGCGGCGGTTTTAAGACCAACATTGCTCTTGGAGCAGAGCCAATTGCATGTGACATTACAAAGGAGTTAGAAGACATTTGTATGAAGGCATCAAAGGCAGTAGGAGGCGGAATCTTGGGAATTGATGTAATGGAAGACGAAAAACGCGGATTTGTGGTACATGAAGTAAATAACACGGTTGAATTCAAGGGATTGTCAAAAGTTTCCAAGAAAAACATCCCAAAAGAAATGATCGACTACGCAATAGGTTACGCCAAGCGATAAATTCTAAAAATTGAAAAAAATTTTAGAGTTTAAATTATACTATATTATGGTAGGAGAGTATCAATGAAAGTTGGTGTAGTCGGTGCATCTGGATATGTCGGTGGAGAAATTCTTAGATTACTTGTTAGTCACCCACATGCAGAAATTTCAATGGTAACCTCTAGGCAATATGTTGGAGAATACATTTCCAGGATCCAGCCAAGCTTGAAGGGATTTACAGATATGACATTTTCAGAACTTGATTATGATAAATTAACAGACAAGTGCGATTTGGTATTTACCGCAGTACCACACGGAACCGCAGTAGATATTGTAAAAGCACTCTATGATAGAGGAATGAAGGTAATTGATCTTAGCGCAGATTATAGACTGCACAATCCTGCAGACTATGACAAGTGGTATGGTTGGCAGCATCCTCATCCAGAGTTGCTAGAAAAATCAGTCTTTGGAGTTCCAGAACTTCATAGAGAAGAGATAAAGAAATCACAGATTGTATCATGTCCAGGATGTATGGCAGTAACATCAATTCTTGGATTATATCCGTTGATCAAAAAGAAGATTGTAGATACAGAACACATTATAGTCGACTCAAAGATTGGCTCTTCTGGCGCAGGTGCAGGAACTGTTTCCGGTACACATCATGCAATGAGGTCAGGTGTAATTAGGCCATACAAGCCAGCAAAGCACAGACATACTGGTGAGATAGAACAAGAATTGAGTCAAGCAGCTGGAAGTAAAATAAAAGTATCAATGAGTCCACATGCAGTAGATATCGTAAGAGGAATCCTTTGT
>CAMLDG010000143.1 GCA_946478655.1 uncultured Nitrosotalea sp. | reverse complement strand
GGGACGCGCACGCGGTGTATAGCCTTGTGGAAAAAAACGGTAGACTAGAGATTGATGCCCCACGGGACATGACTCATCAGGCTGCTATTGTTACACTAAACGAGGATCTCTTGCCTGCCATGAAAGAAGTAGGTGACAAGTTCGGCTCAGGGGAATTAATCTTGCCATTTGTGCTTAAGTCTGCAGAATGCATGAAGGCATCTGTTGCAGAACTTGAAAAATATCTCTTAAAAGAAGAAGGATCAAGCAAGGGACGATTGGTACTTGGAACAGTTTATGGTGATGTTCATGACATCGGAAAAAATCTTGTAAAGACAATCTTTGAAAATAATGGATATACTGTCTACGATCTTGGCAAACAGGTGCCAATGCAAAAATTTATTGAAAAAATCGAGGAAGTAAATGCAGATGCAATTGGTCTTTCTGCATTATTGGTATCAACATCAAAACAGATGCAGTACTTTGTAGAGCATGCAAGAAAGAACAACATGAAAATTCCTGTTCTTTGTGGAGGTGCTGCAATCAACTCTAATTACATCAATAGAGTTGCAAAGGAAGGTGGAATTTACACTCCTGGTGTATTTTACTGCAAGACTATGTTTGATGGATTAAAAATGATGGATAAACTAGTCTCACCTGAAAAACAACAATTTGTCCAAGAGTGGCATGAAAAAATTGAAAAATGGAAGGAGCCAATTTTTGAAAAAGCAGAAGTACCAGAGTTTGCTCACAGTGGAATTGTTCCAGTAACGCCACCAGTTTCTACTAATTTGAATAATGTAATTAGATTGGAGCCAAAAGACATTGATCTCAATGAAGTCTGGAAATATCTAAACAAAAAATCACTATTTGTTTTATCATGGGGAGTTAGGGGTCAGTCTGCCAAGGATTCAGAACAAGAACATGAGGTGTTATTCCAAGAGTGGAAAAAGAAGATAGTTGCTGAAAAATTATTTGAACCAAGGGCAGTATACGGTTACTTTGCATGACACAACCATGATGGAAAACTGGTAGTAGACCATCCAAATGGTGAGAAATTACTATTTGACTTTCCACGTTCTTCAAAATCAAAACATCTCTGTCTTACTGATTATTTTGGAAAAGACGATGTAGTTGCATTTCAAGCAGTTACTGTGGGAACTAAAGTATCTGATCTGATAGAAAAATGGAATAAGGAAGACCGATACACTGATGCTTACTATCTACATGGTATTGCAGTAGAGACTGCGGAGGCAATGGCAGAATGGATAAACCACAAAATTAGAGAAGATCTCAAAATTGGTGATAAACGAGGATTGCGATACAGCTGGGGATATCCAAGCTGTCCAGACGTATCACAGCATCATATTGTATGGAAACTGTTAGAGCCACAAAAATCTGGCATGACTCTTACTGAGGCAGGTCAAATAATTCCTGAGCAATCTACTGCTGCCATTGTTGTTCATCATCCAGAAGCTGAGTACTTTACTCTATGATGATACGTATCACAAAATGATAAAAGACAATAATGAATCATGACTATAACAAAACATTGGATGTTACAAATCTAAAACAGATATTGTCAAGTGGAATAGTTGCAGAACCTCCAAATGGTTCTAAAAATAAAATTGCTGCAGTCATGATAATTGTATTTGGTGATGAGCCAATGGTACTAATGACTGAGAGGCCCAAAACGATGAACCATCATGCAGGTGAGATATCATTTCCTGGTGGAACCTGGGAGGAAAAAGACAATGATCTACTTGAGACTGCAATCAGAGAGACAAGAGAGGAATTGGGGATAGATATTTCACGGTCAATGATTATTGGGCAGCTAAAACCAGTTACAACCCTGAATTCTGGTTTTACCATAACTCCATTTATTGCAATACTGGATAAACTACCGAAAATTTTAACAAATTCTGAAATTGCTTCGGTTCTGAGGATTCCATTACTTTCACTTCTACAAACAATTGAAGATGACAAGGATCCGTTACATCAATCGATCCTAGAGATGTATACTTTCAAGTTTGGGACTCATTTGATCTGGGGAGCATCAGCAAGAATGCTAAAACAGATACATGACAAGATATTGTCCTAGAGTCTTTCATGTATCTGAGATTCATTTAAAAAGAGGCTAAAATGTCAAATTTTTATGGCTGCTCGCAAGTCAACTCCAAGAAAGAACAGATTGATGAAGAAGATAAAACAGAATTCATCTGTACCAGCTTGGATAATTGTTAGGACAAAGCGAAGGGTGAGAACCAATCCTAAGAAAAGACAGTGGCGCAGAACAGATGTGAGTGTTGGATAAAATGTCTACTGAATCAATAGAAAGAATTTACACTATTAACCTTGGAAAAGTACTCTTGTCCCCAAACAATCAGAGGGCAAAGAGGGCAATCAATATGATAAGAGAATTTGCTACAAAGCACATGAAATCTGAAAATGTCAAGATTGAAGAAGAGATCAGTCACTTGGTTTGGGCAAGAGGTATCAGACATCCTCCAAGAAAGATACGAGTAAAAATTACAAAAGATGATGGTAACGTTATTGTCTCAAAGTATCAAGAAGAAAAAGTTGCAGAAGAAACTACAAAGAAA
>CAMLDG010000142.1 GCA_946478655.1 uncultured Nitrosotalea sp. | reverse complement strand
GTATTTGATGTAACTTCACTTCTGTGTGCGCTACTGCTTGGTTTTCTTAATCTCAAAAATCCAAATATCTTGTCATGGGAATCATCATATGACAAGAAGACTTCATTTCCGCTTGACGAATCATAATTTTCTCTATGCATTTTTATGTCATCCATGTTAATTGTGCCTTCTGAGAGTCCTGCCTCTCTACACCTGATACACTTGCAGGAGATGTTTTGTTTTTTTAGATTCTGCTGTACTATTTGTCGTAGATTGCCAAGTTTTGGACCCGCGATTATCTGGTCTGATGAAATCTCTCTTTGTACTCTCATTATTCTTGCCCATCTTGGAATGATCTTTTTTATCTCGGTAAGTACTAGAACCCTTTCATCGTCTGAATATCGGGTAAATTTTCCCTCTTTGTATGTCGTATAAAGTGGAGTGTCTTCTAGTACCAAGGTTGGGTAGATCTTTAGCATGTCTGGTCTTAACTGTGGGTCTGCAAATAGCTTCTTGAAATCATCAATGTCTTCTTCTGGGGTCATCGATGGAAGACCTGGCATCATATGTGCTACTATCTTGTATCCTGCATCCTTTGATATCTCAAATGATTCTATAACATCCTTGTACGTATGTCCCCTGTTTACAATCTCGTACACCTTTTCATGCAGACTCTGTACTCCTATCTCCACTCGTGTTACTCCATATTCTAGCATCCAATCCACATGTTCTTTCTTACAATAATCTGGCTTGGTCTCTATCGTAAATCCGACATTTCTGAAATTTGCCTTTTCATTATTTTTCTTGGCAGACTCTAAATCTTTAGAATCAAATCCATTTAATGCGTCATAACATGATTTTATAAAATCAATCTGGTAACTGCGCGGCATGAAAAGAAATGTTCCGCCTACTATGACAAGCTCTAATTTTGTACTGTCATGACCATATGCAATTAGGTGCTCAAGCTTGTCGAGGATCTGTTTTTTTGGGTCATAGCTGTTTGCAATTGCGTTCTGTGTTGATGGTTCTCGTCCTGTGTAACTATTTGGAGAATTGTACTCTATTCCTCCAGGACAATAACTACATCTTCCATGCGGACACGCATAAGGCTTTGGCATCAATGCAATCACTGCGACACCTGATGCTGTCTTGACAGGCTTTCTTACAAGTGCCTTTTGTAGTTTGATGTAATCTTGACCTGTAACAAATGCAAGGATCTCATAATTTCTTGGAATTCTTTCGAGTGCGTATTTTATGCAAATTCGCTTGACCTCTTTTTTTACATCCTTGTCGGTAGGACTAGAAATTGAAAGAAGGTTATTACAAATCTCTTTGCATGCGTCATCAAATGTTACTTCAGTTCTTTGCACGCCTTGTTAGAATTAATTTGGGTATTAAATCCTAATCTAGGACTGACTATGCTATTCGCAGCTTGTTGATGTATACGCCTTTTTTATCTGTGATTTTACCAATCTGCCTACTCACAAATCCATGTTTTTTGAATATCTTGTTAATGTGCTCTGACTCGTCTTTTGGTGAAATAATGCAAAATCCAATTCCCATGTTAAACGTCTTGTACATCTCTTCTTTTTCTACGCCCTGATTCTCAATTTCCTGAAATAATTGTGGTGTACTGGGAAGGTTATCCAAGGTAAATCCAGTCTTTTTTAGCCTCAAAAGTTTGGTAAAAGCACCACCTGTTATGTGGGCAAGTCCATGAATGTTGCATTCCTTGATTGCCTGCAAAACTGGCTTGACATAGATTTTAGTTGGTGCTAAAAGAGCGTCACCTAAACCTCCAATGCCCTTTATTTTGTCATGTATGGAATGCTTTGAAAGAAGAGCCTTGCGTGCAAGTGAATATCCATTAGAGTGTAAACCGCTACTGTTTATTCCAATGATCACATCGCCAGTTTTAATTTTATTTCCAAGAACCATGTCCCCTTTATTGAGAATTCCTACCACCATTCCTGCAAGATCAAAAGAAAAATTTTTTCCTGCTATTAAATCTGGAAGTATTGCAGTCTCACCTCCTACTATTGGAACTTGGGCCTCTTTTGCACCCTTTACCAATCCGCGAACTATCTGATTGAATATTTTTTGGTCATTTTTGTTTGCTGCAATATAATCTACAAAAGATATGGGAACTGCACCGATGCAAATGATATCATTGACATTCATTGCAACACAGTCTATTCCAACAGTATCATATTTTTTCATCATCTGTGCAATCATAACCTTTGTTCCAACTCCATCTGTATGAGTTGCAAGCAATTTACCGCCTGGCATTTCTACAATTCCTGCATAATGGCCAAACCCCGACATTGTCTTTACTTTCTTTTGCACCTTGTGAGTTGATGCAATTATGTCTCCAATGCTTTGTTGACTCTGCTTTATCTTTTTAATGTCAACGCCTGCATCCTTGTAGGTGATTGCCAATGGTTTTGCTCTATCTGATTGGAATAAAAGAATTATGAAATCAGTTGCTCTTTTGCATGAACAAATCAAGCATGGTTCTTCCCTTGTCTGTTATGGAATAGACCATGTTTGGCCCCTTGGGATCTTTTCTGATAAAATTGTATGACACGCACAGGTGTAAATAGTTCAGAAAAGAC
>CAMLDG010000141.1 GCA_946478655.1 uncultured Nitrosotalea sp. | reverse complement strand
AAACAAAGAGAACAATTCTTTGTCGCTTATTTCAGATGGTACAAATGATCTTGGAGACCATCTGTTTACAATAACAGGATTGATTTCAAATGTCATGCTTCGTGCCTTTTGCACTTCTGGATCTATCATGGATAATTTTCGTATTCTACATTAGTTATTTAACATAATCGACTTTTAGAATCACAAAATATGTAACAAAAATTCCAGGTTATCGTTTCATGGAATCTAGGCGAGAAAAAATTGGTCCCATGTATTTACTAGACGCTACAACTGCAAACGCTACACCGGTGCCAACAAGTATTCCACCAACTACATCCATAGGATAGTGAGCGCCAACATAAACTCGTGAATATGCAACAAGTGCTGCCTCAATTGCAAGAATTATGGAAGCAATAATTTGCTTACTTCTGTGAAATCTCAAAAGAAGAATTGCGGCACCACCTGAAACAATTGTAGCGTGTCCCGATGGAAAAGATGGATCAGTGTCGCTTGGAACCAACAGATTTTCACTTGAAATCGGAACAGGTCGTTGTCTGTCTATCTCAGATTTTAGTACGGTTCCAAGAGGAATTAGGATCAAGAAAGTTATCGTAAGCAATACAGCAACCTTGCGTCCATCTTTTCTGCCAAAAACAAAAAGAAGTGCAGTAACCCCAATCCATACTGCTTCTCGCCCATATTTGGACGAGTCTACCATTATCTTATCTACAGTCTTTCCATCAGGATGATTTATTGATACAAACGTGGAATGGTCCCATTCAGATACACCGACATTATTTTGAACAATCATCAAAGCCAATACTGCAAATCCTGCAAATATTATTGCAGATGCTATGGCATATTTCATTTAATCAAATTGAAAAACATCTTCGTTATAAAACAAGCTCTACAGCATCATTTGATGCATTCAGGATGTATCTGCTCTTCACTTTCTTGTCCACAAGACTTGCACTGGAACTGGTAGGGTTTACCACAGACAAGGCATTTCTTTAATGCCTCAAGTTCATAGCCACAATGCCTACAAGTATCTGCACGCATTTTCATGACACTTACCAACATGTGGTATTTATCGATTCCATGAAAACTACAAGGGGTATTTTGCAGTAGGACAAGCTAATTTCATTCATGAGACAAGAGTCAATTAAACAACTTAGCTTAACAATAATAAAACAAGCTTATGAGATGTTATCAGTTTGTCTACATAACTACAGGTATGACAGACAAGACAAAACCCACCGTGTGGGCCGCAGAGGTTCGCGCTCCGTTCAAGAAAGTAATTGCATACGACATCCTATTTTTGGGACTAGGTGTAGCAATCGGAGCCGGAGTAATCACCGCAGTCCTATTTCATTAGATAGGACTTTTTTTAATTTTTAAAGTGATGATCAAACTACAGTCTTGCTATGTTTTCTTTTGTATAACGTAATACAAAAAATAATAGACGTGCATATCACTATTATAATTCCAGCGTAAAAGAAAGGCGAGAAAGAAAATACGCCAGGGGGTTCAAGTTCAAAATAATCTTGGACGATCATAAAACCACCCATAACCAACGCTCCAATCAATACCACCGTCAGTATTTCCATTCATGTTGCTTGAACGGTACATCTTTTAACCATTTACCAAGAATTGAATAATTACTACTCAAATCCTAAGGAATTAAAAAATTATTCTACACGATGATGTAAGACAAGCTGATCATAGAATCTTACAGATTTGATATTAACAAATTCGAGCATTCCATATCTTGATAGTTCACGTCCAAATCCACTCTGCTTGACACCACCAAATGGCACCCTTGGATCAGAAATGACTACGTTATTGACTGAAACGATTCCAGACTCTATCAATCTAGACAGTTTTTCGGCTTTTTCAAGATTTTTTGTCCATATGCTTGCACCTAGACCATACTGTGACGAGTTTGCAAGCCTGATTGCTTCATCTTCGTTCTCAACTACCGTCACAGGGGCAACCGGTCCGAATACTTCCTCATGTGCAACCATCATGTCAGGAGTGACATTGTCAAGCACAGTTGGAGCATAAAAGTAACCCTTGTTTTGGAGCCTTTTGCCACCAGTAAGAACCCTAGCCCCTTTGCCAACAGCATCTTTTACCATAGTATCTATCCTATGAAGCCCGTCAGCATTTACAAGCGGTCCAATGTCGGTACTATCAGACATTGGGTCTCCCACGTTTAGTTTTTCTACTTTTTGTACAAATTGCTCAATGAATTCCTTTGCAAGATTTTTTACTACAAAAAATCTCTTTGATGCAATACAGCTTTGGCCACAATTGATGAATCGTCCCTTTACTGCCCCAGTTGATGCCTTGTCAACATCAGCATCAGAACACACAATGAACGGATCACTTCCACCAAGCTCCAAGACACATTTCTTTATTTGTGATGTTGCGCGTTGTGCGACTTTAGCACCAACAACATTGCTTCCAGTAAAAGTTACTGCGTTGATATCAGAATCAATTAATTTTTCAGCCATGCTTGAATCGCTGACAAGTGTTTGGAATATACCTTCAGGAAATCCAGCCTTTGCAAACATTTTTTCAATTTGGATACCACATTGCATAGTTACACTTGCA
>CAMLDG010000140.1 GCA_946478655.1 uncultured Nitrosotalea sp. | reverse complement strand
TCTAAACAAAACATGAGAAATGAAACGGATATGGTATTGCTAGAGAACATAATATCAAAACATAAGATTGGAGAAGATATTGCATCTTTGATAAAACAATCATGGAATAGGATAGATGCAATAGATGAATCCAAGACATTCAAGTATGAACCAATAGAAGAATTTGAGAAAAAACTACCACACCTAAACAGACTAAAAGAAAAAGCGACAGAGTCATTTCAACCATTTGCAGACAGATACCGCACATCGCTTTGTGCAGCCATGGGCATACCCATGATGGACTCAATATCCAGAGCAGGAAAGGCCGGGATTTATGAGGCATTTTACGAGTTGTTCGCGCTTACAAATGCCAAAGCCAAGAGATTTGGCCTTGCCTCTCTATACTCTGCAATACAGGGTCAAAAAAATGACATTCCAGGTACGTATAACATTGTGTTTGACAGAGATTCACCTTGGACATTTAGAAACGAGGCAGAACACATGGAGGAATATGCCCGATATCATTTCAACAGCTACATGATAAATCAAGTAGTCAATGCAACAAATCCATTTGGCCCAGTAGTGGAACTATACGAACATGGTGCAGCAGATTTCATATTCATGCAAACAGAACAGGATGGAAAAATTAAGGAAATGCTAGCCACGTTTCATATGGTCAGCACAGACATTGGAAATGTGATTGCAGTACACATGACAGGAGATGACAAGTTGTTCCATTACAGAAAATGGGGTGAGCCTTATTTTACACTACATGCAATCAAAGAGAAAACGAAATTAAGAATCATAGGAATTGCAGATCAGAGATTTGCGGCAGATTAGAATTTAGCTCAGCCTATCAGCATCTTTTTTCCATATTCGAACTCCATCAACGAAGACCTGTTCTGGTTCTTCAAATACAGTGTGCCATCTCCCATCGTGCGGGAAAAGCTTGTCCATCTCTTTTATCTTGTCATTAGTCGGGTATGCATTAGTTAGTGCACCCCACTTCATGTTTGGAAACTTTGGCATTATTTCGTTAATGTCTTTCATCTTGTGATACGTTACAAAATCAAGCAATAAAATACTATTCATTTAGAGTGACTGGTTTTGACCAGTCCCTAGTCAATTAATCCTCATGTGTTGTACACAATACCAATGACAACAATAGTTGGAATCAAGACAAAAGACGGAGTAGTACTTGGATCAGACAAGAGAGCAAGTAAGGGCTTTTTCATCGGATCAAAGATAGTGCAAAAGATTGCAAAGATAGACGACACACTAGCTGTTGCAATTGCAGGGCAACTCTCAGATGCTGAATACATCATCAAGGTGGCAAAAGCAGAGAGAAGACTCATGGAATTAAGGAGAGGATTTCCCTTGTCCATAAGAGAAGCCACAAGACTGATTGCAAACATTGCCTATTCTGGCCTTAGAAACTACCAGCCATACTATGTAGAATTGCTGGTTGCAGGCGTGGATAAGGAAGGAGCACATGTCTTTGCAGCAGACATGAGTGGGGCAATTACAGAAGAAGACTTTGCATCATCAGGGTCAGGCTCACCTATTGCATATGGTGTACTTGAGAGCTTGTACAACAAGGATGTAACCAACAGCCAGGCAAGTGAGATTGCATCACGTGCAGTATCTGCAGCAATGGAAAGAGATCCTGGTTCTGGAAATGGCATAAACATTTTGGCCATACAAAACTTGCAAAAGGAGGCGGTAGCATAAATGTCAGAATCTCAAAACGGTAACAGATTCCCATTTTATGGTCCACAGGGAAGACTGATTCTTGTAGACAGCGCATTGGAAGCTGTAAGCAGAGGTTCAACAACAATTGGAATCAAGACTCCAAACTTTGCAATGATTGCAAGCCAGATAAAACCAACACATCCACTGATGGAGCCATCTGAGAAAATATTTCCAATCGACTTTCACATTGGGGCAACAGGTGCTGGATACATTGGAGATATTCTACAATTAATTGACACACTACGCCTAGAGTCTCAAAATCATAGAATTACTTATGAAACACCAATATACATAGACTCATTGGCAAAACATCTGAGCAGTTTTCTCCACAACTATACCACATATGCAGTAAGACCACAAGCAGCATCCATGATAGTAGTAGGCGAGGACCAAACTGGAATCCAGTTGTACCAAGTTGACCCAAGTGGAACTTTCTTCAGAGGCTCGGGATTTGCAATAGGACAAGCATCAGAGATTGCACTTGATACAATCACAAAAGGATACAACAAGAACTTGAGTCTAGACCAGGCCATAGAACTTGGCAGAAAGGCAATCGAGAAAGCACTTGGAGAAAAGCCCATAGTCGAGACAGGAATAATCGAGCCAGGAAAAGCGTTTCGTAAGATACGCACAGAAAACTAGAACAATCCTCCACTTTATTTTTTACAATCAACCAAGAGAGAACTTTTTTAATCAAACTCCGACGGCAAGGTGTCAGATATTTACGCTATTGTGGTTTTTTGGGCGAATCTTCTTCAAAATCCAATACCATGCTTTTGAGGGCCACTTTGACTCCTTTTAGAATTTTTAGGCCATGTTTTTTTGTAGAATCGCTTGAAATCATGCATATAATATGCATTCATCACATAAAAGTCTGATCCATCTTGGGTTCTATCAAGTTGTCGTCGGAAATTCTCCTTGTCAAAAAACGTC
>CAMLDG010000139.1 GCA_946478655.1 uncultured Nitrosotalea sp. | reverse complement strand
TTAGGTTGTCTTCTTTGTCTAGTGTAACAAAGACCCCTGACTTGAATGAAAACTTGGATTTTATATCATTTGATAATTCAATTTTTTTTCCATCTTTGATGTATCTCGTAACAATTAGGCGTGCAGTCTTTACCAACAATTGACCGTCTTCATCTGATACAATCAATTCATTCTATCATTTAATCTGGATACAAACTCTTGAAGTTTTTCAAAATGGGTTCCTTCCCAGTAAATCTTTTTACAGGAATCGCACATCCAAAACTTTTTCTCTCGCTCCAAGACTCCTTCTGGAATCTTTCCTATGATTCTAAATTTTTCAACTGGCTGCAAATTTCCATTACATGCAATACATCTGGAATTGTTTGTATCCATCACAAATTTGTCAAACTTGATCTTTGCATTTATCTGCATAATTTGTTCAAGCTCATCACTTCCTCTGATGAGTACACATCCTATGTTTTGTTTTTCTGCATTTTTGCTGAGCTGTTCATCTTTTGTTAGAATTATTCGTTTTTCATTTTTTGCTATCAAAACTAGTTTATCATCTTCAATTGAGGAAAAATACTTGGAATCATACCCCAGTATTCTCAGTTTCTTTGCTAGATTGCCTAACATTGAATCTACCACAAAATTTGGTTTGTCTGTACTCAATTGTATGCCTCACCATGACCTGCTTCTACTATGTGGCTCTCACCTGCAGGAAGAACCCTTATGAAATCATCAATTGAGATTGCTCTCACGATATCTTCTTTTTCTTTGAATTTCATGAATTCTAGTTTTACTTTTTTTGCAAATTCTGTCATGTCCATCCCTGATGGCTCTATTGTGATATAATAGATGCAATTTTTCTTTATTGCCTGCGGCGTTCCACTCATCAAAAGATAACTCTCGTCTTTTTCATACAGACCGATTGATAGTTGCAATGAAGTTACTTGTACAAAGTTTCTAGATCCTTCAATTACAAATGATCCTTTTGCGATGAACTGTCCACTTGGTGCAGCGGTTTTTACTTGATCTGGCTTTATCCAATATGCATTTAATCCATATACTCCTGCTCTCCATGCTCTGCTAAAACAAACTGTAGCTTGAGCAACTTCTTTTACACTGGCAAGATCATTTTCTGTACATTCTCTTAAGAGGAAAAATGGCGATCCTACAATCTCTGCATGAAATACCATGTCGTTTTTGTTGAGATGTTTTCTTATTACCGCCGAATTTGATGATGCATCACGTCCTCCTATTGCTAGATGGCCATCGGTTGTGATGAACCATCTGTATCTTTCAAACCATTCCTTCTTTTTTTGGACTGCAAATACTATGGAATTCTGTGCAACACTTGCTTGCTTTTTGACAAGCTCCAAACTTTTTTCAGTCTTTTTCTTTTCTAGATTGATGGTATCAGTTGCCCTCATCTGTTTCTTTGACTCGTTAAATAATGTCGAGGCAATTGCCTGGATTGATGACATGGGATCAACCTTTATTTTTTCGCCGTTGACGTTTATCAGAAAAACACCGTTCTCTCTTGCAGTTTGTGAGTTGTAGTTGTTCAGTAACGGTTGGATGGCTGGGTCTTCAATCGATGATATCCCTGTATATGATATCTCGAGAAGCGCCTTTGCAACACTAGAGATTGAACTTGATCTTTCCTTTACTAGCAAAATTGCCTTGTTTTGTTCTTCGAGTTTGTGCTCAAGCTCGATTATCTTCTGGTTTGCGGTAGTGGATTGCGATGATTTTCCTTGTTCAAGAAGATTCTCTGAAAAAAGTGTGTCCAGACCCTCCATGAAGCTAGGCACTTTGGATACATTGGTTCTCTGGCTCATGTCACCAAGAGCTACTGGAATGACATCTGAACTTTTTGTATCTCGTATTATATACGCGTCATGGTCCCCTGTTGTCACTTTGTCAATTAGGACTTTTGTTGCATGAAAGATATCTTCAACTTCCTTGTCAGATAACGTATTTCCTAATTGTTCTGGGTTCAAATTGCTTATCTTGACTATCTCTTCGGCATATTTTCCTGGAAGTCCCAGTGTCCTTCCTATCCATCTTACAACTGGTGCAGAACTTGTTTTGATCTCTTCGATGTTTTCTTTTGTAACTTGTAAAATATCCAGTCCAGAAGATGGGGGAGGAACATAATTCAATCCTACTGCAAGTTTTCTGTGTCGCACATCAATTGAATGCAACAGGGAAAGAATCTTCATATCTTTATTGCACAATATGATATTGCCGTCTCCGAAAAACTCTCCAACCAAGATGAATTCTTGATCAAATCCTGCAAATGTCATGTAGACAATTCTTTCACTGCCAAGCTGTTTTATCTCTGATATCTTGCTTCGCAAAAGATCATTTCTTAATCGTTTTATCAGCCGGTTCTCTTCCATTTGATTTATTTTTATGCCAGTTACCCACAGGCCAAAAGTTGAGAACATTATGAGCAGATCTGGTTTTTCTGCATGATGCAATTTGAAAAGAATGCTACTGCGACTTACGCCGTAAATATTGCTTACATAATAGTCCTTTACTTGCTTGTTCATCTCTGTAATTAGATAACGTAGTTCTATACCTGCAAGCGTCATGAATCCTAACTCTTCTTGACGCTGATTATACCTTTACTATTGTAACCAAACATTTTAAACGGGATTAAACCGAGTTATTTTGAAAATTTACTTG
>CAMLDG010000138.1 GCA_946478655.1 uncultured Nitrosotalea sp. | reverse complement strand
TCAATCAAATAAAATTGGTGGGCGATCCGTTCTTTGTTGTTCCATGTGTTGGAGGCATTACAGTATGCAGTATTGTAGTAAAAGAAGATCCTACACAAAAGATGGAGATTGCAAAAAACTTGCTCCGAGATGTCAGAGTGCTCAGCATCTTTGAGGCAAAAAATCCAGAGATTCGATCGGACCTGACAAAGACTGATATTGAAATCATAGACATTTTATCAAAAGATCCCCGGCTAAAAATAGAAGAGATTGCAAAAAAATCTGGTTTTTCCACAAAGACTGTGACTCGCTCACTTGACAAATTACAAAATGATGAAGCCATCCAGTTTACTGTAATCTACAACCCAAAAAATATGGGAGAGTTTATTCCGTTTGTGATACTAGTCAGAGTAAAAGAAGATGTGAAAAAGACACTTACAAGACTTGACAAGACATTTTCTGGATCATTTTTGCAAAAACCATTTGTGCACATGGACCAGATTGTACTATTCTTGTATACAGATAACATCTACAAGATGGACGATCTTTCAGCCAAGGCTCAAAGTGTAGAAGGAATACTTTCTGTAGACTTGTTTATTCCAAAAAAGATTACACTGCAAGGCAAGTGGGTTGAGAGCGCAATTGCACATGCCAAGAAATCCAAAAAACTGCACCTCATGTCTGAGATACATTCATAACATATTATTTTGTGGTTCCATCAAATGAGGAAAAATGTCTTCAAGGGCAGGGTTCTCTCACTTAGTCTTTACACTTTATCAATAAACAAGCGAAAAGTTACACGCGAAGTAATAGAGCACCCAGGTGCTGCTGCAATACTTGCAATTGAATCAGGCAAGATACTGCTTGTGCGACAACACAGGTTTCCACATGGATATGTGCTTGAAATTCCTGCAGGGACACTTGAAAAGGGAGAAAAACCGCTAAAGTGTGCCCACAGGGAACTGCGCGAGGAAACAGGACACACTGCAAAAAAGATGGTTCCGTTGATCAAGTACTATCCTTCGATTGGATACAATACAGAAATCATTCATTGCTATGTTGCATCTGGACTGAAAAAAGTTGGAGACTTGCAGCTTGACCAAGATGAAATCATGTCAGTTGTAAAGATGGATATCAAAAAAGTTATCAAGATGATAATGTCAGGAAAAATTACAGATTCAAAAACAATCTGTGCTGTTCTTGCTTATAGTACCAAGCATCACGTATAGACTGGCTTTACCAAATCTGCAACATCTGCCCAGCATCTTGATAATTTTTCAAATGTAAATATCAAATTCAATAATTGTATAGAGCCTTGTTTTTTTGGATCAATTGACGAGCCTACACTTTGAATCTTTTTTTGATAGCTTCTGTGCAGCGTGATTGCCTCAATTGCAAGTTTTCTGTTGTTCTCAATAAATGAGGTGATTGATTTTTCATGCACGTTTTCTATCTCTTTTGCTACATCGTATAGTTTCTTGGTATCAGACTTGGATATTGGTAACTCTGATATTGAATGTGCAAGATCTGTTATGATATCTCCTGCTGTTTCCAGCAAGTTTGCTGCAACTCTGTAATCTAATATATCGATATTTCCCAGGTTTAGTGCAGTTGCAAGTTTCTTGTCAACCATTGCGCTTCGAATCAATCTTACCAGCAAGAAATATTGTCTGTCAATTTCATCATCCCTGCTTGGCTTCGTATCCAGCACAGAACGGTCATCAGATACAAGACATGATGTTGTATCTCGGAACATTCCAAGAACAATTGAGCTCATTCTTTTTAGTATCTTGTCAGGACTCAGCGTTGTTGCATCAAGCAAGAACTGGACATTGACATTTGATGCATCCTCTTCAACAATTTCCATTCCGACAAGTCTGCGCATCAGGCCACGGATCTTTTCCCTGTCTTCAGCTGATA
Source organism: uncultured Nitrosotalea sp. (assembly GCA_946478655.1). Next base: position 781 of record CAMLDG010000138.1, on the reverse strand, counting down.
TGGTAGACCGTCCGCTGATTTTTATTATATCGTACCCAAGCAGGTATGCACCTGTTACATAGGCGCTGATGTTTTCTTGTTTTGATACGGGATATGAAATTACAACTTCGTTTGGCGGCCTGCTACCACCAGTTGGTGTAATGGATATACTGTTGGTACCGGTTTCGATTTCGACTTCATCACTTTTTTCAAGCTTGTTTGCTTGGACCCACTCTGTTGGCAGTGACACCAGTATGCTGCTTCCTATCCTTTGCAGGCGTCGAATGAATTTAGTCAATTTATACTAATTTATATAATTTAATGATCATTTTTATATTTTCTCCTAAATTTAAGCTAGTTATGCAGGCAGTAGCCTTTGCACCAGGACATATCACTGGATTTTTCAAGGCCGAAGTCGGTGAGAAAGAGCCAGAACAGAAAGGTTCCATCGGTGCAGGATTTTGCATCAAGGAGGGAGTGACAACACGTGTCAAGGTTACAAGCTCTGAGAAACCCGGATTCAAGATTACTGTAACTGGATTCCAGTCAGACAATACACAAGTCTCTGAATTTGTTGTAAGAGAGTTTTTTAAAATTGTAAAAGAAAGTTGGTTTTTAGAAATTGAACATAGCACTACCATTCCCGTTGGATATGGACTAGGCTCAAGTGGTGCAGTTGCACTAAGCTTGGCGTTTGCACTAAACAAGGCACTTGGGACTAACTTGTCCCGTACCAAAATTGGACAGATTGCGCATAATGCAGAGATTCATTGCAAGACAGGACTTGGCACAGTATTATCAT
>CAMLDG010000137.1 GCA_946478655.1 uncultured Nitrosotalea sp. | reverse complement strand
TATTGAACAAATTTGACCAAACCCACCACCCCGGTATTTTCTAGTATCATGATGAAAAGAATGAGTTCTGGGGGAGATTGTTGTCTTCAATAATATTTTGAAGACTGTTGTTTGAAATTATATGAACCATGGAAGTGCAAAAACATTCTAAGATTTAACTTTGTCTTATGAAATTTCTTTTATAATATTTTGTACAATACTGGATCTACAAAAAATACCAGTGTTAGTAATAATTTTGGACTTTTCGTAAAATTATCAGAGTACGACATGGGTATTGAAATAATTTTGTAATAACCATCAAAGTTTAGAACCTTAAAAAGGACATCAGGGTAGTGACCTGGGTTACCGCCAGAACTGTTGTGGCAGGCACCGCCCCAGATTTTTTATCTGAATTTTATCCGATAAAATGCAATTACAGATACAATTCCAATCAACATGACTGGAATTGCAAGAGGAAATTCTGGAACAGTCACAGTATTTTGTTCAGCAAAAATCCATTGATTTCCATCGTACTGCCATGTCCTAGAATCTGAAAATGTATCCGTCAATGAAGTAGTTCTATCCCACAACAACGGAGGTTGATTCCCTTTTATGCCCGGCGGATAAGGATAGATAGTTATAGTATCATTAACACGTGGCCACATTTCGTTTGTTGGAAGAGTATTTTGATCACATGTTACCGTTAAACAAAGAACTTGGAATTGTTTTGGCGGAAGACCGTTTTCAGTGGTTGCCATTTGTAGATAGTGTATTCCATCAGATGAGTTTACATACATAGTACCAAGATGTATCAAATGATTAGTTGGATTGTATACTTTGAGCCATTGTGAACCGTTTGCCGAATTTAGCTCTACTTCTACAATAATCAGGCCGTTCTTTGTTTGTGTTTCATCAGGTGTAGATTGAGCAAATGCGTTTAACATAGGATCTATACAAATAACACTAGAACAAGCAAATAATGTTAAGAGAATTGCATCATTTTTGTTAAGTGTGGGATATTTCACAAGTATTCAATGGTTACAACTGTGATAAACTCAGATATACTTTGTGTACATTTCATATGATGAATTTTTGAATAATATTATTCTATATGTAATAAAAATTAAAAAAATAAAAAATGAAGACAAGTTGGATGTATTTCATTTTAGTTCAGTTTTTGAATAGATATAAAATTCGATCCTGGGGGATTTTTTCATCCTCAAGATTGTTTTAAGGACTCTTTTACATTAAGACCACAATACTATTTTATCGGCGTCATCGAGGCCTGCTTTACCTCATCCATAAAAAACGATGGAAGCGTACTGTACGAATCCTCATAAACATATACAGTTCCAATCCCTTTTGATGCAACCTCTTTTAGTTTTGATATCATAGTATCAGAGGATGTAACATTTCCAAGTATTACACTTAGTTTTGTAGGAGGCAAGTCTTCATTAATTTGTATATGATGTGATTTATCATATTCTATTTCATGTATGTTTGCGATATCAGTACTTCCACTTGTTATGTAACTGTCAACTTGTGGAAAATTATATCCAGGATTTATGTACACAATTCCACCCAAATCATGCACATGTTTTGAAAACTGCTTGAAATTTTTCAAGTCATCAGTGCTACTTTCATTATCAAAAAATATACCGTCAGTTGGTACTGAAGATTTCATGTAATAATCAATATTTGCAATACTCTCTGCAGTATTGAATACATAACCTAGTGTCTTGATTCCTCGATGTTTTAAATTAGATATCACATTTTTCCAGTCATCAGATAGAGAATCCCCACAAGGACCGCTACAGGGATTTATTATTACATATTGTATGGTCTTGGGGTACTTGTCAGCGGCAGCATAGATTGTTTGCCATTGAGGATCAAGCGGATCAAAATATGCAACAACAATCATCCGAATGGTATTATTCTGCTCCATTGCATTTCCAATTCCAGATTCGCTGACTATACCATCTTGCGTTTTTACTATAAAATACAACACAAAAGATAGCACTATTGCTACAAGTACTGCAGTGATGACTTTTTTCAATCATCATATGTTACCCATGGTATTTTAAATAACAATAACTAACAATTTGCCGTAAAATCACACACTTATCTATGAACTGTATTAATCGTAAAAACAGAGTTGCGATATAGAACAATGTACCATAGTATCTTATATCTAAGAATTTCACAGTTGAATAGTCTAGAATATGTCACAACAACAAATGTACAGACCGATGCTCAACATATACGATCTAGTTGATCGTGTCTTAGATAAGGGCCTAGTTATAGATGCAAACCTCTCAGTTTCACTAGTAGGTATAGAAATTCTTGTCATAAGAGCAAGAATAGTAGTCTCAGGTATCGATACATTCCTAAGATACGCATCAGCACTAGGACTTGCAGCACCACCTGGATTACCTCAGAAATAAGAGAACTGATCCAAATTGGCAGTATGTCTAGTATGCGGTAAATTCGAGGAAATAGATCTTAAGAAAGCGATGAGCGGAGGCTGGGTCTTTATGAGATGTCCAGAGTGTCATCGCGGTACACCACTAGACATCATTATGGCACACTTGTCAAAAACAGTCACCGAGCAATATCTTGACGGATTCTGTCCACGTCACTGGTTCAAAGATAGTGGAATATGCGGGTATTGTAAGATTAGAAGAGAAGGTGCGAGCGAAGATGTCTCTT
>CAMLDG010000136.1 GCA_946478655.1 uncultured Nitrosotalea sp. | reverse complement strand
TTTTTGGATTCAGAGATGCAGTTCTTGCAGCCAACAGATACGGTCTCAAACTTTGTAGAACCACACTTGGTACACTGCGACTGGAATTCAGTGTAATGGTTATTGCAAGAGCTACACTTGAATACTGTATGATCTTTTCTGCATGAAAGTGCCAAGTCCTTTGCATCAATATCAAATATCAAGTCAGCACCCTTCCAGTCTTTTTCAGCCATGGGAAGGTTTGGAAATGTATAGTATGCATTAGAACAATACACATCAGATGGAACCTCTCTCATCAATAGCAGATGAAGTTCCTTGTCGTTTTTTACAACCAAGTGCCGGGTCATTCCAGAGTTAAACTTTTGATATCCAAACTCTCGTTCTATAGCACGTTGAGGTACATGTATCAAGTCAAAGCGATTAAAATAATATTCCTTGAATGCAGATTCTACCAGAGATACATCTTTTTCAATCATGGACTCTTCCTCTTTTTGCCAAACTGTACAGGATTTATTATTCCATCACAGTCAGGTGTGGCAAAACAAAGGCTTTCACTTCGTAGTTTTTCACATGACGGACATTGGTATTTTGTTCCGCTTCCAGACGAGCCTGAGATGTGCTCTAACTGATATTTCGTAGTCCTTTCGTTGTAATCTGGAGCATTTTTGAACAATGGAGCAATCTGGTCAACTGTCTGGCCCTTTGATAGAAGATATGTAGCAAGCAAAAATCTTCCAGAGTGCGGCAGGTTCTCGCCTTTTTCTAAAACTTCGATTCCATGTTTTACACATGGAGGATATTCAGAGGAGACATATGTTGTGTCAGAAAACTTTTTGGCAAGTGCTACCAAGTCGTCCACTCTACTCTTGAAGCTTTGCGGAATGGAATCAACACTTACTGATTGGATCTTTCCATTGATGTATTCGCCAAGCTCAGCGCGTATCAGCCTGACTGTTTCATGTGCACTAAGATAAACAAGACCATTTGCAACTCTTCGGTTTACAAGCTTCCATTCCTTTTCATGGAAATGTACAGCCCTCTGTAGATAATCAGGCACCTTGATGACAAACTCTTCATTGTCAATTGATACATTAACTGAAAAGAGATCCCGGATTATCTTCAGCGGAAGCTCCAGGTTTTTTTTCTCTCTGCTCACCCACAAGTCCTGTTGCAAATACCTTTCAGCTCTTCGCGATTCTGCAAGAGAAAATCTCCGGATCAGAGTAGCAATGCCTGCAGATTTTAACAAAATTATTGCGACCAGAAATGAGAGCAGTTCAGAATCATTATCTAACGCTTCAAGATCAGAGCCATAGATCTGGCCAGATGAGGCAACTACAATTCTCCCATATGCCTTTTCAACAATTGGTTGCCAATCCGAATGCCCAAGCTGCTCAAGACTTAGTCCAGTATTTCTCAGGTACTCTCCTGCCTCTGTAAGAAAAGGATATTTTGCCAGATCCTTTACTCCAATCTTTAGCATGTTTTCTTTGTCTTTTCTAACCTTAAAAATTTGATTATGGTGATATAATGGTAAAATCCCAGATGATTCTCCCTCGAGTTTAAATTATGCCCAAATAAATTAGTGACATGCAGGTTGGATTACATGTATCCATTGCAGGCTCGATAGACAAGGCTGTTGATAATGCAGTAGCAACAGAATGTTCGGCATTTCAGATCTTTACTCGCAATCCACGAGGATGGGCTGCAAAGCCACTAACAAGTAGTGATGCAACAAATTTCAAAGAAAAACTTGCCAAATCAAAGATTGACAGGCTTGCAACAGTAGCACACATGCCGTATTTACCAAATCTTTCTTCTCCAGAAGATGATCCATTTGCAAGATCGCTTGATTCCCTAATAGACGAAGCAAAAAGGTGCAGCAAGCTAGGAATTCCATATCTTGTTGCACATCTTGGAAGCCACAAGGGAAAAGGAGATGAAAAAGGAATTGAGATGTTGGTCAAGGCATTTACAAAGGCTGCAAAAGATACTTCAGATGATGTGACTATTCTTTTAGAAAACACTGCAGGACAGAAAAATAGTGTAGGCTCTGATCTTGACCAGCTTGGTTCCATCTTGTCTCAACTAAAGCCTGCAAAAAGATTTGGAATATGCTTTGATACTTGCCATGGTTTTGCAGCAGGCTATGACATGAGTACAGAAAAAGGCGCAGCTGCAACACTTGAAAAACTAGACAAGGCAATTGGATTTGAACATCTCAAAATTTTACACCTCAATGACTCCAAGGGAGAACTAGGAAGCAATCTAGATAGACACGAGCACATTGGGCTTGGGCATATAGGAGAAAAAGGGTTAGGATATATCATAAAGGCAATAAATCGCAAAAAGATTCCAATTATTTTAGAGACACCAATTGATGAAAGACGCGACGATGTTGGAAACTTGAAAAAGGTAAAAGAGTTAGCATAGAGGATTTTGATGATACCTTGAATTACGACCAGATAATACAGCTTGCACTGGAGCGCGGATTTTATTTTCCAAGCTGTGAAATTTACTCTGATGCACATGCAGGGTTTTGGGAGTATGGCCCAACTGGTGTCAGCCTGAAGAACAAGTTCATCGAACTGTGGAGAAGAGAGCTTGTACGAAGGGACAGGATGTGGGAGATTGACGGTTCTCAGATAATGTCAGAGAGTGTATTTGTAGCATCAGGCCATTTGGCAAGTTTTGCAGATCCAATTGCAACATGTACAAAATGCAAATCAATCTTTAGGGCTGATAAAATGATAGAAG
>CAMLDG010000135.1 GCA_946478655.1 uncultured Nitrosotalea sp. | reverse complement strand
CTTCTAACTTTATTTGCAACACAGAAATTCATTATCTCAAGTGACATGTTCACGTTTACATCGTGAACCACCATGGGTTCTGAGATTGACCGTGTTATGCTTGCAATTGCAGCTTCGTGAAACACTACATCGATATCAGAAATACCAGACATTAGTTTTCCAATATTTTTTGCGTCCCCTATGATTACATGCAACAATTTGTTGCCATCATGTTGTTTTAGATTTTCAAGTGAGCCAGTGCTAAGATTATCTATCACAAATGTCTCAATTTTTCTCTCAAGTAGTTCATCAACTATGTGACTTCCAATAAATCCTGCACCACCAGTAACTATGGCTTTTCGCGAAGTCATTGGATAAGCGCCTCCACGTGTTTTTGATCTTGTGTGACAGGATAAGTCGTGAGGCGTTCATATTCATATTTGAAACTATCAACACATTTTTCTAGTGTGAATTGATCACGGACTTTTTTTATGGCAGCTGCTTCAAATTTTTTCCTGAGTTTTTCATCTTGTAGTAATTTTACCATGCCTTGTGCAAGTTCGTGTGGTCTCCTACTTCTTACAAGCAATCCACATCCATCAAGTGCCTCTCTTACTCCCCCAACATCAGATGCAACTACAGCTTTGCCACAAGCCATAGCTTCAATGATTGTAAACGGAAAGCCTTCAGTGATACTGCTGATTGCAACGATGTCTGCTTGGTTGTATACCTTTTCAGGTTCCTTTGTGCCTCCCATGAATTTTACATGGTCTTCAAGTTGTAGTTCCTTTACAGTCTTCAGGCATCTCAATGAATAGTCAAGATCACTTGATGTGCCGTAAATCAGACATTGAATGTCTGGAATCTGCGTTTTTGCATAGTTTATCGCCTGTATTAGGCACACGATATCCTTGAATACATCAACTCGAGCAACAGTTACAACAGTAGGTCTCTTGCTTTCGCGTTCAACCTGCATTGGTTTGAATCGTGACGTGTTGACTCCGTTGTAGATGACCTTGATCTTTGCCGGGTCTGCCCCAAGGCTTTTCTCCCAGTTCTTGTTTGCTTCACAGACAGGAGTGATGACATCTGAAACAGAGTACACTACTCGTACAATGTTATGTGAAAAGACCTTCCAGAATATTTTTGATGGCTCATCAAACAAAAACGCATTGTAGTACAACAAGAGTTCTCTGAATGCAACACCATGCTCTGTGATTATCAACGGACAATTGCTTTCTTTTTTTGCATATACAGCTATCAACGAAGGAAGCCATGCAAGCGAACAATGTATAATGTCTACTTTTGGCACCTCGATTGAAAAGAGCTGAATGTTTCTCTGTATTAGTTGAAATGCTGTAAGGGCTTCCTTGAATGTCATACTACCATAGATGGGTTCTTTGTTGAGTAGTTCTATGAAAATGTCCCATGTCAGTGGATGTTCCAGACATTTTTTTGCATCATATTCTACCAGTAGGTCATGTAATTTTATTATAAGATCAGCAAGAACTTGGGTATTGCAACGATCAGATAGTACAGATCTCATAAATTCCCGATAAAGAGGAATAAATTTTTCAGTTATCACATGTGGAGTGGTTCTAAGAATTCTTGCTTGCAGGTTATGGTCACGCTTGCAAAATTCCTCATATCTTGTAGCACCAAATATTGGAACCTCGATTACAGATGTGACATTTTTTGGAATCGTATATACACCATTACTATTAGGATTTGAGAGTTCATTGATTACTATGAATTCATAGTCTGTCATTGAATCTATGAGGGTCTTTGTCCATGTGTAAACCCCGCCTGTTGCAAAGTTTGGATAACAGTCCCAATTTATTAATAAAACTTTTTTCATATTTTTTCCTCTGGAACTTTATTGAATATGCGTTGTAACAGATTTGTGTTTGACTTGCCATCAGAGGTTACAGAAATGTCATTCAAGAATTGTTTTATTACATTGTCAACATCTGCAGAGACCTGCATGTTTGATGTATGCACACCAGAATGTGGTTGGATGTCAGTCTTTCTAATTCTCAGAGATTCCATGGCTTCCTCTTCGCCAAAAAATGGATTTATTTTTCTTGAAAGAGAGACATATTTCTCGTAAATTTGCTGTGCCTTGTTGTTCTCACATGCCAAGTTAAAGTACTCGTATGCTTCCTGGTATGACCAAAGTGCTTCTCTGACAGAATTTCCTATCACATGCACAGCATTATTTTCATACAGTGTGGCAGTTTGTAGATATAGCTGTCTTGCCCCTGTCAGATTGCCATCCATTGCAAGACAATCTGCTGCACATGAGCAGCTAAGCGCAGCCCTTACGAAAGAATTTTGCTTTATGCATTCTGACGAGTCTTTGAGATAAAAAATAAAAGCCTTCAGGTAATCACCTTCGTCTTCCATTTTTATGGCGTTGAGCCACAGATTAGACTCATTTGTAATTCTATCCATCCATGTCTCTAGTTTTTTCAATCCATTGAAATTTCTATATCGTGTTTTTTAAGATAGAAGTAATTTTTTACAAGTAAAATCTTGTAGTGAATAGTTCTAGAAGTACTTCATGGGAAAGTTTTCGCTCATATATTTAACATCGCAAAGAGAATACAAGTTGAAAATGTGTTCCATCATAGGATATCGTGGTGATATTTCCGCATCAAAAATTCTTGTAAGTGGATTGAAACGAATGGAATACAGAGGATATGACAGTGTAGGCGTCGCAACGTTTGCAGACAGCCAGATTCGCGTCAAAAAAGGTGTTGGCAAGGTAGAC
>CAMLDG010000134.1 GCA_946478655.1 uncultured Nitrosotalea sp. | reverse complement strand
GTGTCTGGTTCAATATCAAAAAAAGAACATGGTAAACGATGGGGTTTTGATCCAATCTTTATTCCGTCAGGAAAAAACAAAACATATTCCCAACTTAAAGAAAAAAATCAAATATCACACAGATATATGGCATTGAAAAATTTCGCTAATTGGTATCTAAATAAGAAGAAATCCAGCGGTCAGTAAATCGGTCTTGATTTTGAAGAACAACAATCCTGGACATATCACTTTCATCCATGACTGAATAGATCCCACTCTGTTTTGCTAGTTCATTTGCAAAATGTCTTATCTCTGACATGTCTGGAGAATTTGAATACTGCAATCTGTTAGTTGATCTACCTACATGCATGTATGATTTTATTTCTATAAAATGTGCATCAGAACGCTTTATCATTTCTGCATATTCCGGAATTAGTTTTTCATCTGCGTTATAATCCTTGATCAAAGTGAATCGTAGTACAGTTCTTGTATCAAGTTCAGCAAGCATTTCCAAACTTGTATTCCATCTCTCCCAAGCGTCTTTGTATTTTGGTTTGTTGACTAGGGTAAAAGTTTCATAGTTTGGGGCATTTGTTGATAGATACAACTGTGTTGGTAAAGCATCTTCATCTCTTAATCTCTGCAGCATTTCAGGCTCTTGGCCATTAGTTACAAGGAAAATTGATTTTGTATTTTGTAGGCTCTTTAGATATTTTATGAGATCTGGTAGCTGTGGATACATAGTAGGCTCGCCTGATAATGAAATTGCGTAATGGCTTGGAAGCAATGATTCATCAAGCTTCTCTTTGTTGCTTTTTGGATCTCCGTAATGACCCATGATCAATTTTCTTCTCTCTTCCATCAGATTAGTCATGATGACTTCTGGAGGTGCAACCTTATCTTCTGGCATTTTAAGAGAACTGTAAAATTCCATTGGTCTCCAACAGTATATGCATCTATTTTCACAAAACATTCCAGCTGGTGAGAACTCCATGCACCTGTGGGTTGAAATGCCATAAAACTTGTGTTTGTAACATTGACCGCCGTCCTTGAACGACTTTTTTGTCCAATGACATAATTCTACAGTTGCGTGATCTGAAATTCCATATTTTGCCTTTTTTAATTGATCGAAAATCATGGGTTTAATCTGGATGAATTCATTCTCCGGTTCAATAGTCTCTCCAGAACAACTCATGACAAGATTTCGTGCTGGTTTTAAATAAATCTAGGGTGTGATTTTATTTCAAAAATGACACACAAGGAGCATTTTCCATTGGAACACAAAGAACTGTGCCTAGATATAGCATTGCATAAAAGACTACTCCCGCAGCGATTCCCATGGAAATCCACCACATTCTCAGTTTCATATTTGCGATTAGTTTTTTTGTTGCTAATAAACCTAACCTTGATTTTCAGAAAATATCTGATGGTATGATCTGATCTAAAATTTAAATCTAGATTATGTTCGCTGGCATTATTTTATCCACAAAACTATCTTATATGACGTATTGGTACATCTGAACATGAATGCTGCAAGAATTATCAAAGTAAAAGAACCTCTGGAAGTTCAATCTCTTGAAACTCCAAAACCTAGAGGTTCTCAAGTTCTAATTAAAGTGGAATCTGCCGGCGTGTGTCATAGTGATATACACCTGTGGGATGGTGGATATGAGGGTCCTGCAGGCTCATTCATGAAAACAACTGATAGAGGTGTCAAGTATCCATTAACTCCTGGACATGAAGTAGCTGGAGTAGTAGAAAGCATGGGAGAAGATGTGGAAGGATTTGTAAAGAATGAAAAAGTTCTAGTCTTTCCATGGATCGGTGAAGGTTTGTGTCCAGCTTGTAGGGTTGGTGAGGAAAATCTTTGCGACAAGCCAAGGTCGTTGGGTGTTTACAATGATGGAGGTTATGCAGAATATGTTCTTGTTCCAAATTACAAATATCTGGCAAAAATAAATGACATGGACACTGATGTGTGTGCTCCTTTATCTTGTTCTGCTCTTACTGCTTACGGTGCAATCAAGACTGCAAAACTAAATCCAGATGATAATGTGGTGATTGTAGGTGCTGGGGGACTTGGATTGATGGGTATTCAATTGGCTAAAGCAATTAGTGGTGCAAGAATAATTTCATTAGATGTTAATGATGACAAATTAAAAGTAGCAAAACAAAGCGGTGCGGATATTGTCATAAACTCTTCCAAGGAAGATCCTGTAAAAGCTATAATGGAATTGACAGGTAATTTGGGTGCTGATGCTGTAATTGATTTTGTCAATGCTACAAAATCTGTAGAAACCGATATGCAAATTCTGCGACGTAGAGCTCGTGTTGTTCTTGTCGGTCTATTTGGAGGGTCTCTGCAGTTGAATCTTGTAACTATGCCTACTAGGGCATACAAGTTAATGGGATCCTATACTGGTTCCATGACTGATATGATTGAGTTAATTTCTCTTGCTCGACGAGAAATAATAAAACCCGTGATCTCAAACCGATTCAATCTCAATCAAGCAACGGAGGCATTAACAATGCTAAAAGAAGGAAAAATAATCGGTAGAGGAATAATTAATCCCTAAACTGCTAGTTCATAGTAATTAGTTACGAGTGTATCTAAAAGCAACACCTGCTGCTTGAGTTAAGATTAATACTGGATTGGAAAGGATTTTCCTTATGTGGCCCTTGTAGTACAGTGGCGAGTATAGGGGACTGTGGATCCCCGGACAGGGGTTCGATTCCCCTCAAGGGCCTTTTTTATTTAATTATGACAATTTGATAATC
>CAMLDG010000133.1 GCA_946478655.1 uncultured Nitrosotalea sp. | reverse complement strand
TATAATCACTTGGTACTGTTCCATTTAGAACTGGATTTCCACCTTTTGGATATAATGAGTTATAGACCTGAACATAAGTTCCCTTTCCATTTTTGTGCAGATTAAGAAACACACCTTTTGAAGTCACATATACAAAAGATGTGACATTTTTCGGTATGGTATGTGTATAATTTTGTATTACACCTTTACTATTGATATTGGCTACAAATGTTGCATTAGTCAGTACAATACCTTGTCCATCAGCGTCGATCATTATTGGAGCATTATTTTTGTCGCGTGCTATTGAATCTCGCACATCAGGGTTTGTAAAGTCAGTTCCAGTATCTACTATTCCTATCTTGATTCCGGTTCCAGTATATCCGTAGTTATGTATAACATGATCAGAGCCCAAGATATTACCAATCCTTGATACATCAGTTGTTGGTGCATCAGTTGTTACCGAGTCAAACTCTAATGGTAGATCTTCCATCACATTGTATCCATTTAGTTTCAAGTTGGAAATTTCGTCTTGATTGAAAAAACCTAGTGCAAGGGAACCATGGTTTGAATTCATTCCATAGATAATTCCATTAGATTGTGAGACTATGTTTTCTACAGATCTTGGACCAAATACGATATATCTTTTAATTACATCTTGATATGAAGTTGGTTGAAAATTTATGAGACCTGACACTTTATCTGTTTTGATGTTTATGTTATTGTGTGGAATATCTACATCATATGATCCCAATGCTGTTTTTGGAAAAATAGAAAGTAACAAGACAATGATTAAAAAAAATCCTATCTTTGAGATGGAGTTTTTTTTTACCATGGAGTTTATCGTCGCCGAGCAAGAATTGTTATCTGTAGTGCAATAATTATTGCTATGAGAGCCACGACAGGAAGAAATAATGAATTCAACTGGGTAGATGCTTGATCAATATTTGTGACTGAATCAGACATTTTGGTTACACTCTTGTTCAAATTTTGGTTTGCCTGAGTAATGGACTGTTGGCTACTATTTAGTACAGTTCCAAATCCCTGGATTTCTGATTTTAATTTGTCAAGTTCCTTAGAGGTAGAATCCAAAACTGTATTTAGTTGCAATATTTGTTTAGAAACTCCCTCAAAGTTTTCTTTGAGTACAAGAGTAGCAACCGAGCCATTAGCAGAAGTACCCTTACTGACTGCAGTTATGTGAAAGATGTATGTACCTTCTTGAGTGGGTGTAAAGTCCACATAAAATAGTCCTTGGTGTAGAGTTTTTATCGAATCTAAAATATTGACTATACTACCATCAGGCATATGAACATGTGATGAGCTAAATACCGTAGAAGGATTTCCTGCAACCAGTAATCCATCACTTGTAACCTGAATAAAGACTCGAAATGTTTGATTAACAGCTGCGCTCTGTGGAGCAAATACAGATGCTTGAACAATTGGTTGTTGTAATACTTGAATCAATGATGAATTTGCCAAAAATTTTACATTGATTGTACTTGACATCCCTTGTTCTTTTGTAGCAATTGCCTCTACAGAATATGTTCCGTATGAATAGTTAGTTGTGGCATTAGGCCATCGTATCAATATATGACTAAAAGCACCAGTGTCATCAGCATTTATTTGATTGAATTGAGCGATGGTTCCATCTGGTGCAAATAATCTAATTATTAGAGGTTCATTTGGAAGAGCTTGACCATAGACAAGAAGAGGTTGACCCTTAGAATATACATCTCGGTCAGTAGACAACTCCAAAGCAAAAGCCTCTGTCAAGAAATTACTTGTAACTACAAGAAGTAACAATCCAAATATCAGTAGCTTCAATCTAGATATGATTTTGCCAGCCCATAGATATTGGTTCTGCTATATTGATATGGTAAACATTGTCAAAAATTCTACTCGTTAGAGTATCGTTCAGGATTCATAGAGTTTATTGCCACCATTGAGAAATTCGCTTGCTCATTTTTTAGTATAGTAAGAGATGCGTTTCTTATTATCATCTCATATAACAATTCAGGCTTGGGTTGGAGCACTGTAGATATCATTGATTTGATAGGATCCATGTGTGTAACAAGCAGAATTGTTTCATCATTATGTTTTTTCAGGCAATACGAAACCATGTCCAGAACTCTTTTTTTGACACTTGCAAATGTCTCTATCCCATTTGTTTCAACTATCGGGTGACCTTGATAGAATTTCAAGAAGACATTTCCATGTTTTTTGAACATGTCATCATAATGCATTCCAGAAAATGATCCCATGTCAATTTCTGTTAGTCTTTCATCAACAGTACAGCCCAGACCTACGCTGTTGGCAACTATTTTAGCTGTATGTTCTGCCCTCTCTATTGGGCTACAATATATCTTTGATATGTTAAATGATTTGAGAAAGTTTCCTATTTGCTGCGCCTGTTGAATTCCTAGATCAGTCAAAGGAAATCCTTTTGTGCGCCCAGCTAAAATTCGTTCAACATTATTTTTGGCTTGGCCGTGTCGTAGAAAAAGAACTAGTGGCAATAACGATTACAATTATTGAATAAAGATAATAATAACATTGCTTGTGTTTGATTTCATGAAGATTGGAATAATTGGTGGAACTGGAGGAATGGGCAAAGGGTTTGCTTTGCGATGGTGTGAAAATCACGATGTCATAATTGGCTCAAGAGAATCTCCCAAGGCAGAAGAATCTGCTAGTGAATATTCAGAATTGGCACAAAAAGAATATGTTTCTTTTAAAGGAAAGATTTACTGACAGGCATGCGCAATGCCGGGTATTGATA
>CAMLDG010000132.1 GCA_946478655.1 uncultured Nitrosotalea sp. | reverse complement strand
CCAGTCATCAACACTTTGCTGTTTATTGGTTTTCCAGAAATGTCTGATATTAGAAGTACCGTCATTGCTCCGCCCGCGCTACCTCCATCAACTGCTTGCAATTCCTGCTGGTTTCCAGATGAGATTGAAAATATCACGTCCTTTTTTGAGAGATCAAAATTGGTATACTTTTGTGCTATCATTACAGCAGTCCTTGCCGAAGTTTGAAAGTCCACACCTGTCGGTATTGCGGTATTGACAAGAACAAGGCCTGTTCCGTCACGAATTTCTACAGTTATTTTTAGGACCGTTCCTGCATATGTTGTAGTTTCAAAAAATCCGTCGCTTGCAAGTATGGGCCTTACTGCTACGGCAGATATTGATTTCAAGCTTGTATCTGTAACGTTATACGCTGTAGTTTTTCCACTTGATTGATTTGTGGGATTTAGAACAGGTGTTGGTGGGATGGTTTTTGTTTCCTTTGCACTGTCTATTTGTTTTTTATATTCTGAAATGGTCTGCTGGAGATACTGGGTATTTTCATATTGGATGTAATTGAATGCAACAGATGCTATCACTATTATCACTAGTAAAGACACCAAAAATCTATTTGCCATTTAGGACAATAATGAGTAGACGCTGTAAATAGATTTTTGCAAAATGGCAATTTCTGAAAAGTAATGTTATATTGATACATGTTTCACAGTAATTTCATGTCTGAATTAGATTCCAAGGTGGAAGGAACACTGGTAAAAGATCATGTTCTTGTATCTAACAAAGACATGCAGCACAGCTTGGAACTAAAAGGATTCGGAGAAGAAATGAAAAAGAAATTCTTTCTCAAGCCGTTTGAATCCTTGTACTTGCTTTATGTTGACAAACTCAAACTCTTTCGAGGTAAAAGTCTGGTGGACTTTGATTCCATGATGACAGAATGTATGAAAGTTGATCCTGATTCTTTTACCAAGTTTCTCATATACCGAGACCTGAGAACAAAAGGATATGTGGCAAAAGATGGATTTGGATTTGGTTCTGACTTTAGAGTGTATGAGCGAGGGCAATTTGGAGAAAAAGGTGCCAAGTATGTTGTGTTTGGCATGACTGAAGGCAAGAGGGAAAAAATTGGTTTGCTGCAAAAACAAATTGAAGACATTACTACAATGGGAAAAGAACCAGTAATTGCTGTAATTGAACGACGTGGAGAGGTGATATACTACAAGGTATCAAAAATCCAGTTCCATCAAAACAAAGATCAACCTGGATTTTCAGGTATAGAATCTTAAATACGATAAAATCGTTTTTTGTACTGTGGAGTTTAAGGAGATCTATTGCTTTAACTGTAAAAAAAGCCTAGGAAGGTACAATGAAAAATATTTCACGGATCAAAAAATGGATGAAATAATCAAGGTAAATCACGCTTCACATATTTACGAAGGACATGAAATTGTGATAAAAAGAATAACTGTTGATTAAAAATCTAAAATTTACAAAATCGATTTGATATGCCACTAAAGTTTTTACTTATCAATTATAAGCAATCGTTTTATAGTTATGACCGTTCTCTCAGATTGTTGAAGAATACATTATTTTTACTTGGATCTGTTCTTGCGCTAGTTGGATTCTCACAATCTGCTATGGCTATGGAAGGGAACATTTCAATGACTACGCCTATTATGGTGGATACATCTGGCCAAAAAGTTTCTAGTTTTCACGCTGGTCAACAAATTGGAATAGAATCTACGCTTACAAATAACGGTCAATCTGAGCAAAAATTTGCCTACATGGTGCAGGTACTAGGCAGTAATGGCGAGACCCAGTATTTTGAAAGTACATCAGCTGCAATGCTCCCAAGCCAGGCTTTTACTACATCTCAAGTATGGATTCCAAAAAGTACTGGACAATATACAGTTGAAGTCTTTGTCTGGAGCAGTTTATCATCTCCAATTCCACTTACAAATGTAAGTCAGATCCCAATTACTGTGACCTGATAAAATTTTGAATTTTTAAGTCTCACAGTTTTTGCATTTAAGTCTTAGGTAGAAATTACAAGGACAATTTCTTCTTACCCTTTAATTATGATAAAAATTTTCAAATTCTTATGCCTGATGAATCGTGTAGAAACTGTGGTGGAGAACTAGCAAATCATACAGTATGCTCTGGCTGCAGAAAATCTACGCAGAAAAAATGTAAACTGTGTAATCACATTACCTTACTTCAACATCATCCACATTGTATCAAAAATCCATTGCCACCTCCTCAGGAACCATTACTTGTTCAGGTTGCTTCACGAAAAGCGCCTAGGAACCATAACTTGCATTTCTCATTTCTTGCAATTGCTGTAGTAGGATTTTTCATTCTGGGGTTGGCGTCTACATCTTACAATGAAATCCCTCAAGTCATGCCAGATGATGTTCAGGCTACCAATTCAAGTCATATCACAAATACTGATAGTTCTCAAATACAGCCTGGAAAATCATATGATAACTGCCTTGCCTATGGAAGCGGTGAATCAATTACCGTAACATGTCCTACTAGTGACGGGTTTGTGTACAAGGCAATATTGAATATGCCACAGGATCTGAAAAAAGACTTTGCTGATTCTGTATTTTCAATTCGTGGAGTCTCAGTCACAGAAAGCACTGATGGTTCTGTAGTATTACAGTATCATCTCAAAAAGTATGATACCAATTATTTTGGAAATTGATGTCTTTTCAAAATATATGAAAAGTGCTCCCGCCGGGATTTGAACCCGGGATCACTGCCTTGAGAGGGCAGTATGCTTA
>CAMLDG010000131.1 GCA_946478655.1 uncultured Nitrosotalea sp. | reverse complement strand
TGCGTAAAATACAGTTGCTACACTTGGATCAATAGCATCCTTTGAAGCATTTCTAGTCATTTCTTTTGCTTTCTTTATTGCCTCATCACGGTCATCAAAATCAGCAACTATCCAATGGCCTTCACCTGGAATCTCAAACTTGTCTATTCCAATGATGCGAAATTTGCCTTTTGATGGTTTGAGCTCAGGAAAGTCTCTAAACACAAGATCATTGGATCTACTACAGTTTTAAGAGTAATTGAACCCAATATTTGGCAAAAACACGATAAACCCATCCGAACTTTAATTATAAATAATGGTTCCCTTGCTTGCAAGTTGAAGAAATTTGGAATATCTAGTCATGTTGCCTGGACCAACAAATGTTCCAGAGCGAGTAACAAGAGCAATGTTTACTCACATGATAAATCACCGAAGTAAAGACTTTGTAAAATTATACGTAGATACCATTGAAAAAAGCCAGAAAATTTTCGATACAACAAGCGACGTTGTAGCATTATCAGCATCAGGAACTGGTGCAGTCGAAGCTTCAGTTGTCAACATGGTAAAAAAAGGCGACAAGGTAATCATTCCAGTCAACGGAGAATTTAGCAGCAGATTGTCTACCATGCTCGAGTGGGCAGGTGCAAACGTGGTACGACTCACAACACCATTTGGCCAGAATGCAACTTTTGATCAAGTAAAAGAGGCATTTGACAACAACAAGGATGTAAAAGCATTCTATGTAGTTTGGAATGAAACATCAACTGGTACGATGGTAAAGTATCTTGATAAAATAAAAGATCTTACTGCACGAAACGATTCATTCTATGTAGTAGATGGAGTCTCAATACTTGGCGGAGAAGAATTCCATATGGACAAGTGGGGAGTAGACGTCTGTGTAACAGGCGCACAAAAAGCACTTGCAGCACCACCAGGAATATCGCCAATTGCAGTCAGCCAAAAAGCAAAAAAACATATGATTGCAAATCCACCGCCAACATTTTACTTTAACATGGCAAGATACTTCAAGTATTATGATGATTCAAAAGAAACTCCATTTACTCCAGCAATACCATTGCTATACGCATACAGAGAAGCACTTGATATTATTCTAGAAGAAGGAATTGACAACAGAATCAGACGACATCGAGTCTGCTCTGATGCATTGTACAGTGGACTGAGTACGATGGGACTCTCACCATTTGCAAAAGAAGATGCACGCTCTACAGTTGTAATTGCACTAAATTATCTTCAAGGACTAGATGACAAGACATTCCGAGGAACACTCTCTGAGAAATTCAGAGTGCTAGTTGCCGGTGGATTTGGAGAACTAAAAGGCAAAGTGTTCAGAGTCGGATGCATGGGCGAAGTAAACAAGTATCACGTAATGAGAACCATCTCTGCAATAGAATCTACACTTGGCATGATGGGACACAAGACAAATCCAGAAGCACTCAAAGTTGCTGAAGAAAAACTAAAGGCTCTATAATTTCGTGCTCGAAGCGATCTGAACCAAAAGATAATTCATCTAGTTAATTATTTCAAGAAAAAATCACACTAAAATACGGCGTGTAGTATATCGTATCATTGAACGTAGAAAAAGTTGAAAAGTTGTTCAAGAAAACCATCGAGTTTAATTCTAAAAGTCAACTATTACGCAAGTTAGATGGTAGTATCAGCCGATATGAACTAGACAAGATAATTGCACAACTAGTCAAAGAAAATAAGATACTTGTACACGATGATCATGCACTGACCTGGATTGACATACGAGGAAACAAAAAGATGATAAAATTATGGAAGTCTGCAGTTCCATTCAGTTCTATCGTTTGAATCATTACCGTATTATGGTTTTATGGGTGCCAAATCAAGCCAATAATTCTTTAACTTAATATTAGGAATTCAAAGGACCGATCACGTTGGCTTTCACAAAAGGAACTTTAATTCTGGTGGATTATACTGCCAAGGTTAAGGATTCAAACGAAGTTTTTGAGACAACACGCGAAGCTGACGCTAAATCAAGTTCAATTCATGATAGTAACGTAAAGTATCAACCAAGACTAATTTCTGTAGGAGATTCATGGGTCCTCAAGGGCCTCGACGATGCACTTGCAAATACAAAGGCAGGTGATAAGCTCTCAATCGAAGTTCCTCCAGAGAAAGGATTTGGAATGAGGGACACAGGAAAGGTCAGAATGATTCCATTGAGAAAACTTGGCGAAGATGCAGAAAAGGTTACAGTTGGAGATACAATAGAGATTGACGAGCGAACAGGAATTGTAAGATTCATCGGTTCAGGTCGAGTCCAAGTTGATTTCAACCACAGATTTGCAGGAAAGACAATTGTTTACGATGTTAATGTTATCAAGTCACTAGATACCGATCAAGACAAAGTCATGGGACTGCTAAAGCGAAGATTCCCAATTGACGAGTCCAAGATCAAGTTTGAGATTAAAGGCTCAGCAGTCGATGTCAACATCCCAGAAGAGGCAATGATGATGGAAGGACTCCAGATTGTCAAGCGCTCAATTGCAAATGAAATATTCAAGTTTGTTCCAGCACTAGAAAAGGTAAACTTTGTAGATTCCTTCAACAAGCCAAAGCAAGAAAAGCCAGCTGAACAAAAACAAGAAAAGCCTGTAGCACAAAAGACAGCCTAGAGATTTTATAACACACCAGTACTTTCAGCAAGCTCGATTGCTTTTTTCGTATTCATCTTTTTCTGACTCAATATGGTATATCTTTCAGGTCGCAGTGATTGCGCAATTGTCAGTGCCTGTGCAAGAACATCTGGTTCAAGTCCAATCTCTTTTGCAGTTGTCGGTGCTCC
>CAMLDG010000130.1 GCA_946478655.1 uncultured Nitrosotalea sp. | reverse complement strand
GAACCAGTTATGAAGCACATTTCACTTCGTTTCCCATGCATATCTATCACAATGATAGATGATGCATCTTCACATGGAACAGAAACTAAGAGAATGGCATCTTTTTGATCATTTTGTGCTTCAACCCAACATGCGTTTGGCAGTATAGTCTTGCATTCAATAGAATTTGGCAGCGATATATTTACAGACATGCAAAAATTGATTTGTTGTGGGATATTATAGATTATTCGAGTAATTTTCCACTACTCAAAACTAGATAGATGAAATGTCTTGTCAGGCCATCCACACCAAAATTGAAATATTTAGACTGGTAATTATTACCAGTTGAAAAGATCAATTCTTTCAGTAATGATGGGTGGAGGTTTTGCTGCAGTTGCAATATTTCTCCTAGTCATCTTTTTGCCAATAATTCCCATCTCTGAAAAATATAGCATTTCGGTTGACCCCATAATAGTAAAAGATGAGATGGGTACGGAGACACATGTTGCAATAAGAAATACAGGTACAGATGCTTTGACTCATGTTGTGGTATATTACGGAGGTTCTGCAAAATCAGATATCATACCCACACTCAGTCCAGGAGAAAAAATTTCACTTTCACCTCCAGAAGGTAGTGAGCTCAACGAAGTACGGATAACAACAGATCAAGGAATTAACATAACAAAAGAATACAGAACTCCTGCAAGCGCAAGTTTTGTTGGAAATTCAGGTTATGGTGGATAGTTTTTTCCAATAGAAGTATCATTAGCACACTTCAGCAACACACCAGACGGTTTTAAGAGATATGATGTTTTTTTACAAGATTGATCAGTTTGGTGGCAATTTTTTCAGCATCAGAACTTGGAAGCACCACACACAAAATTATGCCATACCTACCAAGAGGAGCAGTGATGCGTTTTGCCTTCTCATATTTTGCCATTGCATAAAGCGGTTCACCCAGTGTCCGGTGAGACCTTCTAGTCACCCATCGCAGCGATGCATCAGCTAGCGATTTTTCTATTTCTTCTCTTGTCTGTAGGCTTTTGATTCCTTCTCGTTCTTTGAAATGAAACTCTGCCCTGTATGATACTGCTACTAACGTAATATCATTGTCAGAATCCATTATTTCATCACAGATTTTTTCAAGATTCATGGTTTTGTCCTAGAGAGTGTATCTCCCATATCATAACACTTGTCAGCAGAATCAAATAATGCAATTGATCTATTTACCAGTTTAGGAGCATTTGTACGATCATCATTTGCCTTGTCAACTAGGGATTGTCCAAAATTTCGTAATGCATTTGCCTTGTTATACCAGGCATTGGCATACTTGGGGTCTAACTCAATTGCTCTGTCATAGCAGCTAATGGATTCTTCAAATCTTTTTAATTTCGAGAGTACGATTCCCTTGTTATTCCAGGCACTCACATGGTTTGGGTCTATCTCAAGTGCCTTGTCATAAGCAACAAGTGCATCCTCATAGTTTCCGTTTTTTGCATTTTCATTACCTGTACTATACCATGAATTATGATCAGCAGTACTCACAGAAAATTACATCAGCAAGGCCTATTTTAATAACAAGATCATATCCACGCTACCAAAACATATTGAGAAATTACTTGTGAATAAAAAATTAAAGATTCAACATGTTTTACGATGTTACCAATCTCTAGTTGGATCACCTGAAAACATGTTTTCCAAGTGTTCGATTATTTGGGCGGATCCCCCATCAATGCCCCATGTCACCATTATGAGATACTTGTCTCCAAGCGGCATCGACAGTCGTCTTAGTTTATCATATACTGCCAAGACATACCTTCCTTTGCCAACTTTTGGTTCAAAGGTTCTGCGTATCTTCCAGGCATTTGCGGCATAGTGTAGTGTTTCTTTTGTATCAGAGTCACTAAGAAATGGCTCTTCGCCCTCACGTATTCTGGTGCTTATCTCATTTCCAGCATTATCAAAGATTGTTGCAGATCTAATCTGTTTGTCAGTATGCATGATGTTTTCAAGCACCCTATCAAGATATTGTACAGATTGAGACATGGGTAAGATATACACTTGATCGCATATAAGAATAACAGTTGATTTGAATGCCAAATTTTTAATGAACAAAGATATAGTTATTTTGTACAGTACTTTAGCCAAACTGCATTAGATATTTTTCCATAATAATTGATACATTTTTCACAAAAGGAATCCCATTCGCTTATCTGGAGTACATTAAAGAATTCTTTTGTCCAGTCATATGTAGGAGATTTCCGGTATTGAAATTGTTGAATTGTGTAAATCTCTTTTTCTTTAAATTTATCCAGACACCTTTTGCATTGAGCATTTTTTGTATTCTTTTTTAATTCCACATTTTTCAAGGATGTTTTTTCAGCGTATAAAGCTCACCCTGTATACCAGTATCAAAGATACTACTCCTGCAAACAGCCCAAATCCTGCATAAGGAAATTCAGGTATTGCACTTGGGTTCAGATCTGATCTTTGATCATCCGATGAGGCAGAAATATGTCCACCTGCATATGTAAATGAGACAGTGATTGCATCATCACCTCCTGCAGCTAGAAATCCGTCAGTAGGACCACATACAGGAGAACATACAGACGTAGTAGAAGACAAGATAACATAACCTGCAAAGTCTCCAGTATCAGGCCCTGTTTCTACAAGCCGATAAGGAATGCTGGACTCTCTTGTAGATACAGTAATGCTGCTTCCATCTTCTCCAATGGTATCAATGGAATAAGAATTGGAATTAAAATCAGGTGCATGAATCAAGATGTTGACCTGAGAACTAGAAGGATCTTTTGATATTACGATTGGAGAATTATATCCAAGTGCAAT
>CAMLDG010000129.1 GCA_946478655.1 uncultured Nitrosotalea sp. | reverse complement strand
TCTTGCACCAGCTATTTTGATCCACTGGGCCACAAACTACTTTTTGTTTTCATACTTGTTTTTCATTTCAAGCCTAGGTCAAAGTGCATCAATTACTGATTCATCAAATCCATTTTCAAACACACTTGAGATAATACTTGTAGGTACTGGAATAATTGCAACAACAATCAAGATTTTAGAACGTGTGAAATCAAGAAAGTTATCTACAGAGCAAAGCCTGTAGAATCAAGTATTTTCTTGAGTGCGTTTGCAACATCAGTCTCAGAAAATGACAAGATGAATCTAAGATCAGACGGGTCATCAATGTCAAGCATCATCCTTCGAATCAATACCAATGCAGAGCTTGCGCTTCGTTTTTCTGCAGTGCTTAGATGAATTTTGTAGCTATCCTCATCATAATGAGTCTCCATAACACCAACCGGAGTTCGAAAAAGTGCATTTGTTCCATCAAATTTTCTGGATGGTACCACCAGCACACACCTCTCAGATGTCTTCATCTGGTATAGTGTGCGTATATCTTCTGGCTCCATTAGAGGAATATCTTGTGGAAATACCATGGTACCATCAAACCCTTCCTGGCCAAAGTACTTGTCGGCAAGCAAGACTGCACTGTTTACACCTTGTTCTGATTCATCATAGATTCCAAATGCTCCAAACTTTTTCCCAATGCTTAATGCATCTTCATCTTTGCTTACAAGAACTGTTTTTTGTATTACATCAGACTGTGATACAGTCTTTAAAACAGATTCAAGCATTAGTCTACAGATTTGTTCTGTGGTATCAGGTGACAGCCCAAGACGAGTCTTGGCTCTTGAAAAAGTTTTTACCGGAATTATTGCGCCAGTGCGCAAGCTAGACATGTACTTGTTTTAAAATAAAGGATGCAAGCGCCTCTTCATCCTTTTTGTCTTTCATCTTTATTTTAGTCTCGTAAACTTTCATGTCCAAGTTTTCTATTTTTCTTGTCAACAATCTGTCAGAAGAATCAATCACCATGTGAGATGCAACCTCAGAATACATTTTTGCAAGACCATATACAGAGACTTCCATTCCAGCAGCCTCCATGTACTTTGTTGCAGGACCACTAATTGCAGTGTTTCCAATGATTGGACTTACAACTACGACCTTTTTCTTAGATTTAGAAAGTTCCTTTCGAATTCCCTTGATGGATAAAATTGGTCCAATACTAGTCAGAGGATTTCCTGGTGCGATTATAACCAACTTGGAATCATGTATTGCATTTACTGCAGCAGGGTTTGCACGTGCCTTGTCAGCTCCCACATATTTTATTCCATCAACCTTGTCTTGTCCCTTGTGTTTTACCCAATATTCCTGAAGATGAAGATCTCCTTTGGTTGTTACAATTCTTGTCTCTACGCTGTTATCAGTAACAGGAATAATTTTTGTATCAATTGCAAATTTCTGGCACATCCATTCGGTAATATCAGACAAGTTCTTTCCATTCTTGAGCATATTGGTTCTCAAGAGATGTATTGCGGCATCTCTGTCTCCAATATTAAACCAAGTCTCTTCCCCAAGCATCTCCATCTGACGTAAAAATCCGTATGTGTCCTTCTTTATTCCCCAACCCTTGTCAGTGTCCAAAATATCTGCAAGTCCGTAAAGAATCGTATCAATGTCCGGACAGATATACAGTCCATACAGCCAATAATTGTCACCAACATTTGATATTACAGAAATATCTCGAGTCTGTGTTGCTACACCTCGGACCAGTTTGACAGAACCTGTTCCACCTGCTAGAATTGTAATCATTTTTTTATTTACCCCGTGAAGTTAGTAACCTGCACCAACTAAATATTACTCTTGCCAATGCATGGTACAAAAATTGTCATTTGCCAAAATCAATGCTAAGATTTATTACTATCCTGAAGAAGATTCAGTTTCGTGACTAAGAGACTTCTTTTAGCATCAGCCGTTTTGAGTTTGTTAGTTGTCGGTACAGTTGCTCCAATCTTTGCAACTGTAGACTTTAATGCATATCTACCAATTGAAGGAACCCCAATCACACCAGAATTCAAATTTACAAAAAACGTAGCAATTGATTATTCAAACGGAGGAAAATTAAAGGATCTTTTGAACGGTAAGAACATGACACTTTCATTTACTGATACCTCTGACAATAACACAAGCATCAAGGCATTCATGGAGGACATAAACACAGAGTTTGCAACAGACAGAAAGACCACTGCAACAATTTCAAATTTGACTGTAAGTTACCAAGTCCAGATAAATGGTGATGACAAGGGAGCCACCATTGATTATAAGATATTACTAACCCCAGTCTTGAATGGATATGTTCTGAGCAAGGGCGGAGGCGATGTGCCAACAGTGTTCGACATATCATGGATGGGATTCAAGATGACAAGCCCAGTAGTCATTTCAACTTCAAATCTTGGCGACTTGGACATTAATTCACCTATCGGAATAATAAAGAACCAATTACCAGACGTTTACAACGTTTTGAAAGGAACTCCAGCAGAGAGTCCACTGAGCACAAATCTCATGGATGCCAGTGCATTGGTAGGATATCCAATTGAAAAATGGAACACTCTCTTTGACCCATCATACACAGTAGCAGACTCTGCAGGATTGGGTTACGGTGGAAAGAAAGTCGCAGTAACAGGATTTGCATATGGACAAAGTGACCTATATCAAGGATCACTAAAAGCTCAAAATGTTGATGTTGACTTTACAACAGATGCAAAATACCATCTAACAGTTGTAGAAAGAGCAAGCTCTGGTACATTAGATGCAGACGGACATGCAAACGGATATGAAGTTCAAGGAGACCCAGCAATTTCAACCACATTACAAACATCTACAACCGGAGGCGGT
>CAMLDG010000128.1 GCA_946478655.1 uncultured Nitrosotalea sp. | reverse complement strand
AAGGTATGCTCTTGCCATAGATGCAAACAATCCAGGAAATGAAGCACCTGCTCCTCCCTCATAAAAGAAATCAGAACAATATGAGAAGTATGTTGTAGTCCATTCAGTACCTGTATGAGTTACTTTCTCTACACCGGTTGCCAAGACAACATCATAGAACCCTGCTGCAACATTTGCATATGCTTCTCTGAATGAAACTGAACCGCTTCCACATGCAGATTCAATTGAAAGTGATGGAACTTCTGGAATACCGAGATTACTCATTATGACTGGACCCAAGTGGACTTGCTTGTCTGCAATTCCAAACACGTTAGAAATGTAACCTGCCTGGATCTCTTTTGGTCCTATTCCTGCACTTTCTATAGCATCTACTGATGCTTGAAGTGCGATATCAGTAATACTATCTTCTAATTTACCGTATTTTGTACTGCCAGCCCCAATAAGACAGACTTTTTCCACAAATCTCGCTGACTAGATTCCATATAAAAATTCTTCAGTAGTTTCTTTAGTTCGATAAATAACATGATATCATTGAAAGACCAGATTACTCTTGTTGTTAAGAAGCGACTGAATTCAAGAAATTCTGTCAAGATAACAAAGAAGAACATTGTTAAGATTCAAAGTGAGATAAAACAGTACTATGACAAGAATGGATATCTTTCATGGTCAGAGAAGAAGCGAAAATATGTAATTCTAGGGACAAACACTCCTGTCAATGGCCTTGTGGAATGTCCTGATTGTCATGTAGGAAAACTTCTCATAATAAGATCTCGTCAAACAAAAAAACGATTCATAGGATGCTCAAATTATTACAATGGTTGCAGGGCATCATCTCCACTGATACAAAGAGGTATGATCTGTGCAACAAAGATTTCATGCAAGATTTGTTTTTGGCCAATTATTTTACAAAGATATTCTAGAAAACAAAAGTGGGCACGACAATGCTCTAACATACGATGCGCAAGCAGAACTAAATCTTGAGATTGGTGTAAACGTCAGTACGCCTATTTTGTAAGAGTGGAAGTTTTTGTCTTACTTGTTTTACTTCATCAAGAGAAATATCAACAATGCCAATTCCTTCTTTTTTCTTCATATCAAGAAGTATTTTCCCATAAGGATCAACCACTAGACTTCTCCCGCAGTAAATGTTACCTACTTGATCTGGAGATATTACGTAGCATCCATTCTCAATAGCTCTTGTTTTGTTTATCGTAATCCAGTGTTCTTCTTTCATTTTTCCTTTAACCCATGCAGATGGTACTACAAGAATTTCAGAACCAGATGAGGCAAGTATTCTTGACATCTCAGGAAATCTGAGATCATAGCAGATCATCATTCCCATTTTTCCTGCACTGGTTTTTACGGGTTTGACAATTGATGAACCAGGATAAAGTTTTGAAGATTCCTTGAATCCAAGTGCATCATAGAGATGAATTTTTCTGTATGTAGTTATGACTTTGCCATTTTTTCCTATGAGAAAAGATGTGTCATATACCCTGTTTGGTTTTGGGCTTTTTTCATACAATGTACCAATAACTTGTATTGAATTTTTTTTTGCTTCTTCAGATATTGATGAGACAAATTCTCCGTTTATTTTTTCTGCAGTGTTTGCAAGATCTATAGCAGATTGGGAAGACGGTGTGTAACACATCATAAATTCTGGAAAAGTGCAGAGTTTTGCATCTCTGCGTGCTGCCTGGGATATATATCGAAGAATTTTTTTTAAATTGTTTTTCTTGTCTGTTTCAGCTCGCATCTGGACTACGGCAATTTTTGTCACATGTTTTTTGAATTATTATAAAATAAAAATGTGTTTAGAGAGGATTTCCTGCCATATACCAATTTTCTTTTGGATTCTCTTCGAAAACCACGATTACATGACTTTCTTTTGTCTTGAGAATCTCGACTGCCGATTTTGTAATGGCTTTTGCATATTCCTCTTTCTGTTTTTCAGTTCTGCCTGGATACATTGAGACTGTTATGAGAGGCATGTATCACAGATGGACGTACAAGATTTATTCTTTGGCAATCATCAAACTTGAGTTCTTTGCATATTTCATACGTCTAAATTATTTAGATTCAAGTTCCCCACTTGGTACCACCGCCTTTCCAGCCATACCTTGTACCATAAGTGAACTCTGAACTGTGTGTTTTTTTGTAAACATATCCAGCAACCAATCCAATTAGAAATCCTCCAATGTGTGCAAAAAAGGCAACACCAGAACCAGCTGATCCAATGAATGCGGGCAAGACATTTTGGAAGATAAACCAGAATGGCAGATACCACTTGGCTGAAATTCTAATCAGTCTGGTGAAAAATCCAAGAAACATTAGTGTGACAACTTTTGCATTTGGGAACATGATGAGATAAGCACCAAGTACTCCAGAGATTGCACCAGACGCTCCCAATGCTGGCAATTGACTTGAAGGATCTGATAAAATATGGAAAAAATCAGCGACAACACCCCAAAAAAGATAGAGTGCTAGAAATTTGCCCCTTCCAAATTTGTATTCTATGTTATCCCCAAATATCCAGAGAAATAACATGTTGCCTCCAATGTGCATTATACCAGCATGGAGAAACATGGAACTGAAAATAGAAGTAAATACACCATAGTTGTGATTTGCCAAACCATGTACAACATTACTTGGGATAGTACCATAACTCAGCAACATATTTTCTGCTTGTCTGTTTGTAAACTCCCAGACCTGATGAGTTACTGCTATTTCCCAAAAAAAGACTAGAACATTAATTGCAATTAATGAATATGTAACATAAGGTCTGTATCCCACAGGTTTCGGGTTTTCATCCCTGAGAGGTAGCATGTAATAATAAATTCACTCTGATTTCTATAATAGCATTTTGTGAGTTATACAGAAAAGAAAATCAAAATTTAGAATTTTGGAATTCCTCTAGTCTTTGCAACAAACACTACCATGCTCATTACAGCAATTGCCAGAACTATTGATGCTA
>CAMLDG010000127.1 GCA_946478655.1 uncultured Nitrosotalea sp. | reverse complement strand
ATTTGTTGAAAGATTGTTTATTTTATTCAGAGAATACATGGACGGAAAAATAACCAGCACAGTTTTTTCTGGCATTGTGTTTTCATTGTTTATCTTATTTATAACTCTAGAACGCGACTGTTTTACCTAAATAATTATATGACGAATGATGATAATTTTTATCATGTCAAAGTTTACTGCTGCACAGATACAGCAGTTAAATGAAAGTCTAAAGACTCCTCAAGAAGTTTTGAAATGGTCATTAGACAATCTGCATCCTGGGATAGCCATGGCATCAAGTTTTGGTGCAGAAGATGTTGTTGTAATTGATATGATGATGAAGATAAATCCGAAAGCAAGAGTCTTTACTCTTGATACTGGAAGGCTTAACCAAGAAACTTACGACGTGATGGATGCAATACGTAAAAAATACAATGTAAATTTAGAAGTAATGTTCCCAGATCAGAGCGAAGTGGAACAAATGGTTCGCGTAAACGGATTAAATCTATTCTATGACAGTGTAGGTAACAGAAAGCTCTGCTGTGGTATAAGAAAGGTCCATCCACTAAACAGGATTCTTTCGACATTAGATGGATGGATTACAGGATTAAGGGCAGATCAAACTGAGGTAAGATCAAGCGCAAATAAAATAGAATTTGATGAACAGCACAACGGTATCATAAAGATAAACCCAATAATCGAATGGACCTGGGAACAAACCTGGGATTACATCAAAAAACATGACATTCCCTATAACAAGTTGCATGACAAGGGATTTCCCAGCATTGGATGTGAGCCATGTACACGCGCAATCAAATCTGGAGAACCACTCCGGGCAGGACGTTGGTGGTGGGAGTCTGACTCACAAAAAGAATGTGGACTGCATGCGGACCACGGTAAGTGATATAATTGGTAAACGTCGGTGTAGCAAAGCCACATGGTGGTAAACTAGTAAACAAAATTGCAAACAAAGATCCAAATCAGTTGTTTTCAGTTGCTGTCAGCTCTGATCTGGCAAATGACATAGAAAACATTGCTGATGGAATTTTTAGTCCGCTTGAAGGATTTCTGGTACAAGAAGATTTTGATAAAGTAGTTTCTCAAGGTAGATTGGCAAATGATCTGCCGTGGACAGTTCCAATTGTACTTGATGTAGACAAGGATACTGCTACAAAGATGAAAGATGCTGGTAATGTTGCACTGAATGTAGGTGGGAAAAATTTTGCAATTTTACATGTAGAGGATGTCTATACTTTTGATAAAAATTTAGTTTCAAGCAAAGTCTATGGCACATCTGATCCAAAACATCCCGGCGTGGCAAAAACTATGGGCATGAAAGACTTTCTTGTTGGTGGAAAAATTGACTATGTAAAAAGATCAGATGAAACTCAAATCAGAAGATACAGGAAGACACCTATTGAAACAAGAGATTTCTTCCAAAAGGCCGGATGGAAAACAATCGTGGCGTTTCAAACAAGAAATGTTCCGCATGTGGCACATGAGATGCTTCAAAAAGCCTCTCTTAATACACATGATGGATTATTTGTGAACCCTCTTGTAGGAAAGAAAAAGTCCGGAGATTACAAAGATGAGGCAATCGTTGCTTCGTATGAGACTCTCATATCTCACTATTATCCTCTAAACAGATGTTATCTTGGTACCTTACACACAGAAATGAGATATGCAGGACCCAAAGAGGCAATCCATCATTCCATAATGAGAAAAAACTTTGGATGCACCAATATCATCATAGGTCGAGATCATGCAGGTGTAGGTACATACTATGATCCATTTGCTTCACAAAAGATCTTTGACTTGTATCCTGACATTGGCATTGAACCAATTTTCTTTCCGGCATTTTTCTATTGTAGAAAATGTCTGTCATTTGCAAGCGAGAGAAATTGTCCTCATGGTACAGAACATCAAGAAAGCCTGAGTGGCACAAAACTTAGAGCAATGATTCTTGACAAGCAGAATCCATCTGAATACATGATGAGGCCTGAAGTATTCCAAGTCCTAACAAAGTTAGCCAATCCATTCGTAGACTAGATTTTTATTGAAATGATATCATTGCAGATCATGCGTATCTTGCTAGCTGTGCTCTTGTTGGCAGGTTCATTTTTGCCTGTTTATGCCCAAGAATCAACCATGAACAAGTCTGAGCGATATGATTCCCTTCAAGTACCATATACTGCATTTAATGTCTATAGCAAAAATGCTACACTCTTCAAGCTTGATCACGAACATGTAACCAACTGGGAACTTGAAATGCAAAACAAGCTCCAGTATACAAATCAAGAAGGAAATGTTGTAGTAAGATTGTATGAGGATATTAATACGCCAAAGTTTATCGAGATTGGAATGGGAGGCCCGCCTGATTATAGATTCTGGGTTGCAGTAAATACTCCTGAAGACGGATACTTTATGATTCACGATGAAAAAAAGATTGGCTGGACTCCTGACAAACTTATCACAGCAACTCACTCAAGCAGCGGTGGTCTCACTGTAAGTGTTGGATCAAAGGAGGCAGTTTCCAACCTAGATGTAGCCGGCTTTACCATGAGAGAGTTTACCGTTTCTGGAATGAACTCGGCTTCTGATCCTCCGCCAGTAGAATCTGGAGCATTGACTTTTAGTATTCTTTCTGGAGACCCATCTCAAAACATCATATTCTACATGCCGTTTATGGTACTTGCAGTAATAGTAACATTGATTGTTGTATTGTTAAAAACAAAGAAACGAACCGAAGAAACAAAAAAAGTCTCTGAAAATAAATCGCCCTAGCTTTTGATGTTTTTGTAATAACTACAGTCTTTTTTTATCTGACAGACAGAACACATCGGTGAAATTGGCTTGCAAATATTTTGGCCATACATGACAAAAGAATCATTTATCCTCAGCCAATGTTCCCGCGGAATTTTTTTCATCAGTTCAATCTCTGTTTCTTCTGGAATTTTTGTTTGCACCAGTCCAAGTCGGTTAGAAATTCGATGTACATGTGTATCAACAGGTATTGCC
>CAMLDG010000126.1 GCA_946478655.1 uncultured Nitrosotalea sp. | reverse complement strand
CCATTCTCCCTTGCTGAAGCTCTGCACTGGTATGGTTCCAACAAGTTGATCATTGTAATAGATTCTAACTCCCATCCTAAATTGACTCACTTCACTAATCTGAGTATTAAGTGAATTCAAGATGTTTGATGCTGACTGGTGATTTAATACTCTAAAGCTCAACTTGAATGGATGGTTTGCTTCTGGTATTTCTGGATCTGTTGCAACTTGAACTTCATAGTTTCCTATTGTCTGATCATCAGAGTTTAGGTTGTTGTGGGCACTTGCATAATTTACTGTTGGAAATAACATCAAAAGAACAAGTGGAAGAAAAGCTAGAAAACTAATCTTGGCCAATGCTGTATTTGTAGTGTCATTTCTTTAATATACTGTTACGACACTCGATCTATGAAAATTAACAAAAGCTTTAAATCAAGTTCTAAGAAAACTGCAAATGATGACCACTGTTAGTAAAACAATTGACATCAAAGAAAAAACCATAAATGTTTTCACATACTTTGCAAGACCTGAACACATCTCTGACCAATTCGAAGAGAGAGTGGGAATGACAGTAGTTCCTATGGATGTAAAGGCAGGAATGGGAGTAGGTACAACATTTAGAGTAATTGGTGACTTTGATGGCAAGAGACTAGAGTGGGACTGTGAGACAACCGAATTCATTCCAGAAAGAAAAGTTGCCGCTAAAATGATCAAGGGTCCATTTAAGAAATGGGAGATTGCAGTTGATTTTGAGGCACTCGGTGAGAAAGAAACCCGAGTTACCATGACAGTAAACTATGATATGCCATTTGGTCCACTTGGTGCAATTATGGACAAGGCAAAGTTTGCCAAGGTGGCAGAAAAAGGAATGGAGACTGCTCTGTACAGAGTAAGAGGCTTGTTGGAAGGCAACGGTTCAATTCCTGTGTACATCACACTTGATGCATACAGAAAACTCTTGGCAGAAAAAGAAAAGATGAACAATGCTCCAGTCTCTACCGTGCTGACAAAAATACTAGAGAAATATTCTCAAGTAGAAGCAGTAAAAAACTAAAATCATTTTCTTTTTGACTCAGTTTAAATAACGAACTTAGCGTGAGTTTTCTTACCGGGTCTATGGCTCAGCCAGGTAGAGCGAGGGACTCTTATGATCTTTCGGAGATATCCCTATGTCGTGGGTTCAAATCCCACTAGACCCGCTGATTCTAAATTTTCTGAACATTACAAAAATAATTTATCATTAAATCGCACAAGATATTTTTTTACAAAACATTCTGTACATCAAAACATGTGAACACAAAAATAAAAAATAAAATTTTTCCATATTAAAAGATCGACAGATCTATAAAGAGGGGTTTGTGAGTTTTGCAAAGATATGGAAAAATTTGAACAATGGTGGAAAGGTTTGGTTAAAGAACTTGAAGAAGATATAGAGGCTATACCAAGTATTAAATAAAATCTAGAGCGATTTTACTAAAATATTTCTAAATTCAATGGATACACTGACAATCTACAAGTTTTGTATCAAATGTACAGTCATGTGGACCGTCTGACCTGCCATCTGTAGGAATCTTTTTCATACAGTCTTCATGGCGTCCCTTTCTGCAAAACCAGCAGATTGGATTGGTGGCAGTCTCATTGCATTCCATGGTATCTCATCTAAAAGATAGTTACGTCTCCAGGTGCGGGAGAGTGACTATTTACATCCTTGTGGAATTCGACAAATTCCTTGTGTGCATTTTCCTGATGTCTTCTCAACTCTTCGAGGTTCTCAAACACATTGCTACACAGGTAGCACTTTGGCTTGTGCTGATCTACCATTGATAGTACCATGATTACACCTCACTTTGCCCTTTTGTCATAATTGAATCTTCTTTCTAGACTGGGGTGAACCATTCTGAGAAACGCTCGTCTCTTCCCCTTGATACCTCATTGAAAGCATCCTGTAATTTTCGAGTTATCTCTCCCACTTTACCATTGCCAATTGTTACATTGTCAATTTCTGCCACTGATTTTACCTCAGCTGCAGTACCTGTCATAAAGACCTCATCTGCTATGTACAAGTCTTCTCTGTCAAGTTCTCTCTCATTTACAACAAGTCCTTCTGATCTTGCTATCTTGATTACACTGTCTCTTGTGATTCCATCCAAGATACCTGCATTTAGTGGAGGTGTTGAGATCTCGCCCTTGTTTACAATGAAAATATTTTCTGCACTTCCTTCTGATACTTTACCATGATAATTTAGCATGATTGCTTCATCATAGCCATCTCTTAGAGCTTCAACTCTTGCTAGTGCAGCATTTGCATAGTTTGATGCAGCTTTTGCCTGCATGGGCTGTGATCTAGAATCTATTCTAAGCCAACTTGATACTTTACATCTTGCTCCGTGTACTTTTCCTGCACTGGATTCGCCAGTGTTCCATTCCCAGCAAGCTATTGCAACATCTATCTTGTTTGGAGTTGGTGTAAGACCCATCACTCCGTGACCATAATATGCAATAGGTCTGATGTAACATTCTTTGAGTTTGCTTGCCTTTACTGTCTTGACTATTCCATCTGAAATTTCTTTTTTGGAATAAGGAATCTTCATTGAATACATTTTTGCAGATTTGAATAATCTTTCAACATGCTCTGGTAGCCTGAAAACCATTGGGCCTCTAGGAGTATTGTAGCATCTGATTCCCTCAAATATTGCAGTTGAATAGTGTAATGCGTGTGTAAGGACATGGACCTTTGCATTTTTGTATGCAACGAGTTTGCCATTCATCCAAATCTTACCCTGCTCTTTCATACCAAATGGGATAGAGTTTGGTAATTTAAAGAAATAATCAAAATCTTGGAATCATTGATGAAAAACTAGATTGTCTTTAAATCCATGAAAACCTATTTTCTATGATGCCCCAGCCCGTGCTCTCATTTGTCTCTGTTGCCCTATTTGTTATTGGTATAGTAGGAAACGGATTTGAGATGAGAAAAATTCGTATGGCTACAGAAGGGCAACCCAACCCAAAGAATGTGTTTCTT
>CAMLDG010000125.1 GCA_946478655.1 uncultured Nitrosotalea sp. | reverse complement strand
TTGTAACCTGCACTGCACTCATTGCTATTGGTGGCTAAACAGAAAAGAAACTGAAGAACTCACAGTTGAGCAATGGCAAAAAGTGATTGATGAGAAATTCAAGAAAAAACACGTGTTCATTATTACCTTGGTTGGTGGTGAGCCAACTCTCAGGCCTGATGTAATTGATCTGTTTGTAAAACAGTTTCCAAAAAGAATCTGTATTGTATCAAATGGAACTCTGCCGTTGAAAAAAATTCCAAATCTGTACTTTTACTGGATATCAATAGATGGAACAAAAGAGATTCATGATAAAATCCGTGGTCCTGGGTCGTATGATAAAACCCGAAAAAATGTACTTGACTATGTAAACAATAATGGAGAAAAGGCATGGAAAGATGTATGGATTACAATGACAATAAACTCACAAAACTACAAGACAGTACAAGATGTGGCCCAAGAATGGCATGAGCATACCAACAAGATTGGATTTCAATTTCACACACCTTTTGCAAAAAATGATCCATTGTTTTTGCCATTTGGTCCTGAGAGAACCAAAGTGGTTGATGATATTATTGCAATGAAAAAGAAGTTTGATGATGACTATATCATAAATCCTGATGATCAACTTGAATTGATGAAGAAAAACTGGGGTGGAAAAGGAACCGTACCAATTGACTGTCCCACATGGGCAATTTTATCAGTTGATCACATGGGACGAGAGAAAAAGCCATGCTGCATTGGCAGCGCAGAAAACTCTTCGATGCAACCAATATGTGAAGAGTGTGGCCTTGGATGCTATTCTGTACTTGTCGGCTATGGCATGAAGGGATAGTGTCTAATGATTACAAAATAAAAAAAACCCGAGTTCTAAAATGATGTGTATATGATATTCTATGGTGTGGTCTTTTTTCTTCTATCTGTAAAGAAAATAATTGTACCAATCACTATCACTATGAGTCCGAATTGACTAATGATTGATAATTGATTGCTAATAGACAGCATGTGATAATTTGCATCTGCAATTGCGCTTGAATTGGCTGGATTGATGGTTGGAATCAAGTCTAGAACAAGCTGCGAAAGAAAATGACCTACTAGGAACATTCCTGCTCCTGCCAATACAATTCCGATGCCTCGATTTATCTTCATTTTCTTACAAATCTTGGAACTATGATTGCTAGTGAAAATATGGCCACTGTAACAATCAATGATCCTGTGGGAAATTCTGGAACTATGTGTGGCTTTGAGACAATTCCTGAGATTTCAGAGTCTGCAAAACTATTCCCATTTAGATTCTCAAATCCGATTGTAATTGGGCCTGAATAGTTTGCTGGGAAATTGACATCAATTGTATTTGGGTCATCATTGTTGTTGGTTGTACCACTCTTGTGGAACATCAGACCATTTTTTCCGGCTATTATTGAAAAGTCATAATTTATCGAATTTACTGTCTTGTTTACTAGATATGGATCCAGAATCTGGAAACTAAATCTTGTTGTCTGACCTGAAATGATCTTTGGTGGATCCCAACTAAGGCTTACCTTGTACTGGGCATTTCTTGTATACTGTGTTATTGGAAATGCTGTTTGATTGCTTGGTGAAAGGGTAAAGTCCATCTCTGGTTTGGAACTTTGTTTTACTGCAATGTCATTTACTTCCTTTTTGTATAATATCAAGTGTACAATCCTATATTCATCAGAAGAATAGTCATCTATGCTGACTGCATTGTCTGGTAATACCACTCCGTTTACATGTGCGTCATACTTTGTAACTATGAAATTGGCAAATGTTCTAGGTATCTTGAGTTCTTGGTGTACCACTGATACTTGTTTTAGATTGTCTTGACTCCAGTTAAACGGCATTGAAAAACTCATCTCTTTTTTGTTGGAATTATACTGGAAATTTCCAATCTGGTCATAATATGCAATTATAGTAACTGTCTGCTTTCCATCATCGATGTCATTTATGGGATAATCTTTGGTCTCTGGAATTGATATAGCGGCATTGAATGATTTACTTATCTGGTTGTCATAAGAGCCCATTGTGAGAACATTTATCTTGAATTTGTATAATCCGCCTGATGCAAAGACTGGTCCTTTTATCTGGTAACTTCCACTGTGTCCCAAGACGCCTGGAAATATTCCTCCCTGCTCACTTATTGATATCTTGCTTGAGGAATTATCTGGTACTACATTGAACAGAAAATTACCACTGTCGCTCATAAACACATGACCAAAAAGTGCTTGGTCGTCTTTGAAAGCAGATACTGCAAGCGTTGCTTCTTGAATTGGTTCTTGGTTTGAAGCATCCTGTAAAACGAAGTTTATTTGAGTACCCACATGTGTGTTATCAATCAAAAATGGTGAAGAATTGATTGATAGTGTGACATTCTTGTTTCCAATCATTGCAGGTGGAAGTATCTCGCTTGCAAGTCCATCTCCATAAGCTGACAGGATGATAAAGCTTGGAAATAAAACACATGCGATGGCAAGCAGGATTGGTATGCGCGTCAATTTGTAGTGTCTTATCCTCTAACTCTAAATAAATAGTAGGCAGGTTATCATCAGATCGCACTGGTCTTTGGTGTTGGTAGAATCAAACCTGTGTCTGAAAATTGATTGCTATAGGTTTGAGAATGTGTCTGCAAAGTTGTATGCACTTCTCTCAAGTAATACTGGACTGTATCGTTTTATGATTTCATGAACCATGTCAGGATTTTTCAAAAAGTATACTTTCTTTAGTTCTATGATTTTGGCCTCTACTAGCCCATCTTCGACAAGTTTTGCAAGAAAAGTAGATACCGTCGAAGGCGCCTTTTTCACTTTCTGTACTATCTCGCTGAATGAAAATGATTTTCCGTCTAATAGTGATAACAAAATGTATTTTTGTGTGTCTCGCCTAAGACTTGATATCACTAGTGATTCTTCTGTTGTAACAAAAAGTGGATAAAACCTAGTCTCTCCTGACTTTCTTTCTATCTTTACACTTACATTTTCTTCTAGCTTTCTTGCATGATAACTCAAAACACCATTTTTCAATCCCGTTTCT
>CAMLDG010000124.1 GCA_946478655.1 uncultured Nitrosotalea sp. | reverse complement strand
TATGATAAACAAAGGTGTTACACTACAGACTCTTGGAAAACACTCCAAAGCAATAAAATGCTATGATGATGCGCTGTCGATTGAAAAAAACAACCTAGATGCTCTTGTAAACAAGGGTTCCGCATTGCATACTCTTGGAAAGTACCATGATGCAATAGATTGCTATGACAAGGCGCTCAAAATCCAGCCAAAATATGCCATGGCAATAGCATACAAGGGTCTCTCACTTGGAGAGGTAGGTTTGCTAAAGGATGCAATAAAGTGTTTTAATGCTGCTCTAAAGATTGACAAAAAGTTTGACTTGGCACTGAACAACAAAACAATTGCACTTGAACTTTTAAAAAACAACACCAAACTAAAACCAAAACTTCTCAAAAAAGGCTAAGTACAATTGTGTCCAAGTGTTTCATCATGAATGTTTTTTACGTATATGGATTTCTTGTCATCTTGCTTTTACTGCCAATGTCGCTTTCTTATGCGGAACCGGCAACACCTGGAACTGTTTTGACTTTTTATGTAACTGATTCTAATCTGTCCACTGATCACCGTGCAGTGATGACAATATCTACAGCTGGATTGGTTGATTTTACAATAAATGGCGTTCCAGTATCTGGACCTGGTGCCATGGTAGAAACTGGAATTGATAGTGGAGTCTTTCAACTTTATTTCACAGTGCCAGATTCTGTTGATGGAAAACCCATCAAAGGTGGTGATGTTGTTGTCATGACATATCACCAAAGGGCAGATTATTCTGGAAATCCGACTGACTTGACACAATCCAAAGTCTTGACAAGCACTCCATCAAGTCCTGTTACGGGATCATCATCAAGTT
Organism: uncultured Nitrosotalea sp.; assembly: GCA_946478655.1. The sequence continues at coordinate 2,209 of CAMLDG010000124.1, read as the reverse complement.
CTTCGACAGGATCATCGTCCAATGTCAGAATTGGTCAGTACTTTAAACTGCATATCTATGCTCCAAACTATAATCTTGATTCTCAAACACCTGATGACATATCACTTGATATGATAGAATTTCACATGGGCGGAGTTCAGACTACACTTGCAGACAGTGCATTTCAGGCAAATCCATATGCTTTGAGAGAGACTGGACCTAACACTGATACATTTGAAGTAAATATCAAAATCCCAAAATCGATTAGCGGATTTCCAGTAGTGATGGGGTCTACACTAGAGTTTAGATTTGCTGACCCATCGCTTCCGTCAAGTGTATTTGTAACAGTGGGAGGGGGTTCGTATGGTGGTACAACTAGCTCAAGTTCAGCACCCAACATGTCGCATCTGGTTCCGCCTACATTGATATTTTATGCAACAAACTCAATTGGTGCAAATATCAACTATGCAAATTCTACAATCAGGTCGAATCTGCAGAGTCCGGTATGTGATCCAGCGTCGGGCTCTTTTTTTGTAATTGGTACAACAACTGTAACTTGTGCCGCAAAGGATCAGAATGGAAACTCTGTGGTAAAAACATTTTCAATAAACGTATTGCCAATTCAGAGCCACATTCCGTCATGGACCAAAAAGACCGTGGGATTTTGGTGCAATGGTGACATGACTGACAGCGAGTTAAACTATACTCTGAAATATCTTGTTTCACGTGGCACCATATTTGTACAAGGGGATTCATCGGTCCAGACGCCTGACAAGACATCATTATGTGGATGGTCAGAGGGCAAGGTGTCTGACCAAGACGTGGCAAAATCTATCTATTTGCTTTCTAGATAGAATTTAATTCTTGTATGGATGATTATAACTCATGAAAGCAACATTTGGTGCAGGCTGTTTTTGGTGCATTGAACATGTTTTTAGAAAAAAAGGAATCACATCAACAAGCGTCGGTTACATGGGTGGAAAAACCAAAAATCCTACATATGAGGATGTCTGCACCGATATGACTGGACATGCTGAAGTGGTACAGGTAGAGTATGATCCTACAAAGATATCATATGGTGAGATTCTGGACATGTTTTGGAATAATCATGACCCAACCACACTGAACAGACAAGGCCCAGATGTCGGAACCCAGTATAGGTCGGCCGTATTCTGTCATACTCCAGAACAAGAAAAAGAGGCAAGACAATCAAAAGAGAACTTGGAAAAATCTGGAAAATATGGAAAAAAAATTGTGACTGAAATTGTACCTGCGACTGAATTCTACAAGGCAGAGGAATATCACCAACAGTATTACGAAAAATGCGGAATTGTGTAATTTTTTATCATCTAGTTTTATGACATCCAGGCAGATCTGTTTTATATTATGTCATGGAATGTGTCACTAGATGAATTTCAAACGACTTGGAAGATTGATACTTTTTTTTGGTCTGATAGGACTGGGAGCATTTGTCTTTCTAAATCTTGATCTGGCACATCGCAAAAGAGAGATGTATCTTTTGTTTGCATTATCCATTATCTTGTTCATCTCTGGCTGGGTTGGATTATTTCGCTATACCAGATTTTGGAACATGCTTGATTGATGTCATACTGATGGTATAATAATTTGATAAAAATTCTGTATTTGTGGAAATATTTTATATAATGATTTTATTGAATATGGTTTTAAGATAAATTCTTAAATAATTTGAAATTATATTATACTTGTGATCGTAAAGTCACTACAAATGGCTTGACGATGCGTGGTCCAGCAGGTATGATTCCAGAATTCACGCAATGGCGTTGATTCCAAAGGAGGTAATCTCCAACAGTCCTGCAACGTCGGACCACGCCTCTATGTTTTACTTTTCTTGGGCCAGATCTTTCTCTGAAACAAGATTATGGCAATTACTATTCCTGCTGCACCTGCAAGTCCTGCTATTATGAGATATGTGAACAAACTCATGTAGAAATTAAGTACTCCAATATTGAACGCATATGACAACATTCCGCCATTTTTGAAATCCACAAGGTCTACCCTGATTACGTGATTGCCTGGTTCGTTGAATGTGTAATCTACATCCCATTTTCCAAAGTTATGGTCTGCTGAGGGAAATGAGCTTACCATGTTATCATTATAATAAACTTGAACACCCATCCTAAAATTGTCAACGGGGTTTTCATTCTTGTCAAGAACTAGAAAATGTTTTGTAGTAAATTTTCCTGCCTCT
>CAMLDG010000123.1 GCA_946478655.1 uncultured Nitrosotalea sp. | reverse complement strand
CGCTCGTTCTATTCGGTGCGGGTCTACAACCTCAATTATCTTTGCCATGATATCATATCGTGACCAATCTAGATAATCTTTAGGCAAAATTTTGATGAAATCTACTTTTCACTGTCAATTGTACCGCCCTGACCATAGATTGCAGGTATTGAGACGGTACTTGTAACATGTGGAACACTTCTTACCTTGCTTATTGTCAAATCCACTTTCATTACCTCGCCTGCTTGGATTTTTACAAAAATGTCGTATTTTCCCATTATTCCGTTTACCTCAATCACGTTTGGTATCTCCTTGATCATTTGTATTACCTCTTTTTCATTTCCTGGGACACACGTTGCAAGAATGTATGTAATCATACGATTATCCTGGCCCTATTTGATACTAAATAACTTATCTTTTGTAATTTTGTAAACCATCTCTAAACCAATTTGTTGCATTATTTGAACAAAGTATGGTATCATGGTACATCTAAAACATACAAGATGCGCATAAAAGACAATTCCACTGATAATCTGATAAAAATGTCTGAAAATGTCCGGGAAGAAATCACAAAAGATGTTCTGGATACGTTTGGAATCGACTTGACATCTCAGGAACTTGTATACCACGATAAAGCCAAGCCAGTCTGGACACAACAGATTCGTGACAACAAGTCATTAAAACAGGAGCTTGACTCGTTTCTACACTTGGTCAAAAACAATCTTGAACTATTGCCACAAATGATGAAATTCGAAAAGGAGCACCCTGATACCATGGCAGAAAACAACTCCCATGATTCTATATCATACGACCTGGAATTTCTCTGGATCTGTGAATCTCATGTGAAAAAATTTGAAAAAGAAAAATACCTTACACAAAAAGAGATCTCAAAATATTATTTGAAAATCCAAGACCTAAAAGACAAAATTAAATTCATCACAGTTGAGAGCCTACAAAATAATGCCTAAAAGTGAATCTTTGAGACTCGTGACAATGTTACCACTGCAACTAGGGATATCGCTATTGCAAGGCCTGCCAATGGACCAAACTCTGGAATTACTGTAGCGCCTGTCAGTTCAAGCTCATTAGAGTTTGAAGGAATGGAACAGTCAAGTATTCTGGTCGTGTCAGTCTCGCTCTGGGCACAGAGGATCTGGTTTCCATTTACTTTCAATACAATGTTTCCTCCTGGTGTGTCCACTATGCTCTTTGGAATTTGATACTGTTGGTTTACTGAACCACCAATTATTTTTGTGGTATCCATTGAAATCTTGATTGTCTTCTCAGTTGTAGACACTGAAACATCACCATATTTTATCAGATTTGTACCGTTTGTCCTTATTTTTATCAAATGATCCGGTGAATTGTCAAAGATAGGAATTGTAGTCAACACTCCTGCATTTAATACAAAATACAACTGATCTGATGAAGAGCCATACTTGATGTTTACAGAATATGTTCCACCCATGGAATCATCGTTTATCACAAAATCATGAATAAACAAATTATTTAGCAACTTTTCTTGTCCTACATCGTACACATTACCCATAGGGTTTCTAACAATTATTGTAACAGGATTACTGTTTACTATCTGTCCTACCGAACCACTGATTATTACCTTGTCACCTGGCTGGTAAGATGGTTTGTTGACAGATGCCGTAATTCCCGGTGAATTGTCTGCATAAATTGGAAGAATAGTTGAAGGTATGACAACAAGTGCAATTAGGATGAATATGCTCTTTGTAGATATCATCAAAAGTTTGTGGCATCCATATGATATTTAACTGTGATTTTATCTGATGCTCATAATTTTCATGATTAGATGCTAATCTAGAAGAATGAATCTAGACCTGTCTTTGATTTGGGTGTTTCTTGCTGCAAGAACTTGTTCATCTTCTCGCCCATGCCTTTTGCAGCTGTGACCTTGCGCTTTCCTATCCAATAATATGTTTCATCGGTGGTATCTTTTGCAATCAAGACAACCAGTCTTCCATAGTCTTTTCTGCCTGTACGGCCCTTTCTCTGAATGTATCGAATTGAGCTTGGTACATTATCAAAAAACACTACAAGGTTAACTTCTGAAATGTCAAGACCTTCTTCACCAACACGTGTTGCAATCAGGACTCTGTATTGCCCGTCTCGAAATTTTTGTATTGTTTCTATCTGTTTTTTTTGTTTGAGGCCTGTTTCACCTGCCTTTCCAATCAAAAACCCGGCTGGTATTCCCATTTCGTTTAGTTTCTGATGTATCACATCAACTGAATCTCTGTAACTTGTAAAGACAAGTGCTCTTCCAGGAATTTCCTGTAACACTTCGCGAAGTTTATCCATCTTTGAATGCTCAATTCCTTTTTGCTGCGCTTGTCTTGCAAGCCTTACTGCTTTTCCAAAGTTCAAGTCATTTTCAAACAAATCTTTTATTCCGACTCCTTTCTTCTCCTGAGTTCTTTCACAGAATCGAAGAAATGATGTAACACCATGTGATTCAAAGACATTTAGTGCATGTATGAGTCGTATTGCAGTAAAAAGTGGCTTGGCAGCCCTGCGGTTTTGTCTTAATACAAACTCTCTTACACGCAAAAGCTCTGACATCGACCTACTCCCTGAGAGGTTGAGTCCCAGTTTTTTGAGTTCAAGGTATCTAGAGTCCAATGAAGCCTTGATCAAGGCTTGTATCTCCTTCATCTCTGGTCCAAGATCTACTGTAATCCATTGTGTGTCTGTCTGCTGTACGTATGGGCTAACATCTGGACTCTCTTCTGTTCTTTGTGCAATGCTTGCTATCTTGAGAATCTTTACCATCTCCTCTGCCTTTTGCTTTTCACTTGGTAAAGTTGCAGTCATTCCGATTATTCTTGCATCAATATTTGCAAAACGTTCTGCAATTCCAGAATATGCATAATCTCCAACAGTTCTGTGAGCTTCGTCAAATATTACAAGAGAAAACTGGTCTGGGGATACAATCTGTCTGTCAAGATCATTTTTACAATTTCAGGAGTTGCACAAATTATACTGTTTATCCAGAGTTTCTTTCTTTTTGCAAGAAGATCTTCTCCTGTAACAAGG
>CAMLDG010000122.1 GCA_946478655.1 uncultured Nitrosotalea sp. | reverse complement strand
ACGTAATTGTTTGAATCAGGATTTAGTTTTGCATAAGAGGACATGTATGATGACTGGGTAGAACTGACGGTATTTGTATCAGATATGTTATTTTCGTTTGTTATAGTTCGTGCTTCTGGTTCATACTGGATTATTGCAGTGGCCACAGCGCTAGAAGATCCATACTGTGCATATACAGTATAATTATTTCCAGGAATCCATAGTTTTCCAGTTGCATCTACATTGACTGAAAAATCACTTCCAGTTCTTGTTTCTGTGTGACTTGCAGATATGCCAGTACCTTTAGAATCAATTATCCATACAGTGACCTGTTTATTTTGGACATATTTTGATACCTGACCTGAGATTTGTATCGTATCGCCGTTGTGATATACAGATTTGTCAGTTGAGACAAGAATTCCGGTAGGTGGTACTGGTGTGTTAGTGCTTACATCTACAAACCCAGTCATCCAAGGATGAAACAGGCAATAGTAATTGTACAAACCAGTCTTGTCAAAAGTATGAGAGAATGAGCCACCTGGTGCAATGACTCCACTGTCTATTCTACCATCAAATCCAAGTCCAGTTTTTCCAGTTGTTACGGTATGTACAGCAATGTCATCGTTTTTCCATGTTACGGTATCATTGACTTGGACGGAAAGGTCTGACGGAGACAACGAGAATGGGATGTTTTGGTTTGAGGCCCCAAGAGGAATTGTGACTGGAATGTCTGCAAAAGAGGCAGAAAATGTAACACATGTCATGACTGGCAAAATGAGCAATAGCCAAGATCTAGCAGAATTCAATGCAACATATGTCAATTTTTTTTATTTTAGGCTTGCTTATGATTCCTACTAGTGGTTTTCAAAAATAGTCGCAGTCGTGCCTGTTTTTTTGAAAATAAAATTTATATCGATTTGTACAAGACATGCCAGACATTTTAGAGCAAGAGAGTGTCGTAAGATAAAATACTTGCGCAGTTTTCCTTAGTAACTGATTTAGGTTTTCAAGTACATTGCGTGGTAACATGAAACCTGTGTTGATTGCAACATTGCTAGGAGTAGCATCAATTATGATATTATTACCTGTTGCAAATGCATTGACACCAAGAGCAGACTTTAGCGATAATGTTAGTACATACAGATTGTTTGACAGTACAAAAATATGTGGAGACCATCTCTGCAAGCCAGGAGAATGGAACAAATGGATAAACAATTTGTTTTCAAGTCAAATTAAAAAATTCAATGATCTAATTGGAATGAAAAATCCAACATCGAGTACAGTCAAGAATACATCTTATGACACCAAGAATGCGCACATATCAAGCGGAGACATAGCTAGAATTAACACATTTGGCATGGATGGTGGAAGATTTACCTCGTTCATATCAGTGACCAACAAGGGTCCGTTTGACATAAATCACATCGTAATATCTCAGACAAACTCAGATGTCAAAGTACTCAAAGCATGGATTACCCCGCAATGGGATTCCAGCATCGCACTATACCAGACTAGCTTTGACACATCAAAAACATCACTTACTCAGGGACAAACACTCAACATTGTCATAGTTACAGATGGAAAACCTGCATTTAGCCTGGAGACCCTTTCTTCCAACTAGATGTTACAAAAGTTAATCTCACAGTTGTATACTACCATGTCATTGAAGAAAATAATCATCCCATCCATACTATTCCTAGTTATTTCCCCACTTGTCATGTCTGGAAATGCCTTTGCAGATTTTAATGCAACAAACGGCAAGTATTTTTGCAATTCAAAGGACTTGGATGCTGAAAGATACGGATATTCGTATTTTATCTACCAAGAGAATAGATATTGGGAAGGCGAGAGGCCAGAAGATATTGCTGCAACCTTGTTGAAGACAAGTTTTAGCAGTACAATGCTAGATAATTTAGGTAAGGCATATCACTGTCTAAAAGAGAATAATATTGATCCAGATTCAGTGCAAAAGATACCCACATACTTGTTACAAGGATTGAATTTGGCAAAACAACAAAATCCCGAAAAATTTGCACAAATTGCTCCAGACTTTGCTAACTATGTACCAGTTCCAGAGTTTGGCACTCTTGCGGGTGTGATTACAGCCATTTCAATAATTGGTGTAATTATAATTTCAAAAAGAAATAGTTGATTGTACATTATAACGGACGGAATTGTGGTATCAAGATATTATCAGATGATTATTCTATAAATGAATACGTTTGATTTGTGAGGATATTACAACCAAAGTCAGTACAGACACAACAAGTGCAACAGATGCCATAGTACCAAACTCTGGAACTGCATTTGTCCCAACGATATCAATTTGGTGAGTGCTGTGGTGATAGTTAAGCTCAAGTGTTGTTTCAGTATCTGTATCAGCAGTCTCTACAACATCGCTTTGTGCCATGGCTTGGCCATCAATCATTACAGTCAAATCCCCATTGAGTAGAGATTTTGGAATTGTTATCTCAGTTACACCCTTTGTTCCAGTATCTCCCTGAACTGTAAATGATAATTTCTTGTTTTGTTCATCAAAATTAAGATTGGTTACACTTGTAGAGTTGCTTGCCACTTGAACATCAAAGTCATGTCCTTCTGCCTGCACACTCATCGCATTTGGAGAGACAACAACAAGTTTTGTTGAACTCTCTAACGTACCCTTTGTCTTGAGTGCTAGTGTATTGAGCACATCTGCACTGACATCTGCAGTTACATCTACATCGTATGCGCCCTTTTTAGCATCGGCAGGTAACTGGAATTGTGCAGAATATTTCCCATCGGCATCAAGTTGACCCTTGCCATCATAAACCACGTTTCCGCCATTATCTTTTACCTGAATTGATACTGTACTAACATTGCCAAGTGATGCCAATAGATCAGACCAAATGGAACCATCTATTGTTACATTATCCCCAGGTTTGTAAAGATGTTTTTGAGATTGAACTGTAAATTCATCGTCAGAGCTTGCAGACATTTTTTCATATGCATTGTTGTAATGCCCATGCATTTCAGATTCATTTGCACTTGCATGACTATTTTCATGATATTCATCCTGAGACTTGGTGGCAGATGCATTT
>CAMLDG010000121.1 GCA_946478655.1 uncultured Nitrosotalea sp. | reverse complement strand
GCAATAATTACCTAAAAGTGTACATGGATGGTGTAAAGGTATATGAAAATAGTACCTTAAACTTGCAAATGCCTGCACCATTTAATACATATCTGGAACCACAGTCGTCTTATGCTGGTCAGTTCCTAACTGGAGGTTTTGCTGACTACTATGCAACAACGGACGAAACTGTTCAAGTAACCAACATTCCAAGTCTTGCTTCTACGGTAGACCTAGTGGATCCAGTAGGCAAGGTTCTTGCAAACTCTACTGTGAATTCTGGTACTGCATCCTTTACAATAGGACAGTTCCACATGCCACTTGCCGCATACATCAAAATCTACGATTCACATGGCATACAGCTTGCATCAACACCAAACCCAGTGAATATCTTTGGTGGTGATGTTTACAAAGTCAGTGGTATCTTGAGACTAGGCCTCTGATTTTGTTAAGTCGGTGGTAGCATGCTACAAAATGAGACCGCCACGAATCTAAACACAAGCAAGAAAACAGCTCTAGTTATTGAAACTGGCACAAATTGGCTTGATAATATATTCTACTCTCAGGATGATTCTAAGATAGCCATGTTGAATATGATGGGCAGACCATCGATACTGTATAATATTGAAAAACTGCTTTCTCTAAAATATGATATAAACAACATAGTCTTGCCTGAAAATTTTTCTAGCATAGCTAATGTGATACAAGAAAGTTTTCCTTCTATCCAAGTTGACGAATCCAAGAACAATGAAGAGATTCCTTCTGATTCTGTAAAGATACCGTTGAATTCTGTTGTCACAAAACCAAAAGGGACTGATGTCTATGTTGTAAGAAAGATGATCTACCCGTGGGATATTCTAAAAGTAATGCATGATGTTCTAAATGCAGACATTACTGCAACAATGATCTCAAAAAATTCATCTGTTGCCGAGTCTGCAATAGTAAAAGGTCCATGTATCATAGAAGATGGTGCATCAGTTGATGATTTTTCAAAGATAATTGGTCCAATATACATAGGAAGAAATACAAAAATTGGTACAAGTAGTCTTGTTAGACATTCAATGATGGGTGACGATACTGTCATTGGGTTTAATTGTGAAATTGCAAGATCATTTTTTATGGGGAACACAAGAGTTGCACATCTTGACGTTATACTAGATAGTATACTTGGCCAAGACTGCTGGCTAGGCGGTTTTGTGGGTACGACCAATGTGCTACTCAACAAGGAAACAATCCGGTACAAGTTAGATGATGTGCTTGTTTCTACCGGACTAGACCAGTTTGGCTCTGTAATAGGGCGTGGATGTTCTATAGGTGCAGGAACAATAATTCTTCCAGGGCGTTTTGTGCCTCCAAACTCTACAATACAGGCAGGAACTGTGCTTTCCAAGTAAAATCAGGTTTAGATTCCAAGAAATGTATCTTGAGATGTTTTATTCTTTGACTGATTAGACGACTGAATCAAATACTGGGAAATTACACTTTTGACTCATGGGTATCAGGACTGTTTCTGACTATGTGAAATTCTATGTGAATTTAAATATGCAAGATAGCATTAGTCTCTCTAATTTTGCATATAATGAAAAACTAGTGCTAAAAAATAAGACAGCTAGTGGAAAACTGACAAAAGAACTGATCTCACAAAGCCTTGTGCTTTTGGATGATCTTTTGACTGAAATACGAGATATCGGCGAACAAGCTGTACTGGAAAAGTATACTCAATGAATATTTTTTGTGACTAACCATCTTAGAATTATGCTGTTCTGAATGTTGATAGTTCGTAAAAACATCCGGTACTAAACTTTTTTGCTCCAATCTTATATCTTTGAAACGCCATAATACTGTATGAAGCAAGAATTTTGTCACCTGTGCAAAGAAGGTGGAAAACAATGCATCGAAGTTGACACAAAACAACAAGTCTACATGGAGATGTTTCACATCAAATGTTCCAAGTGTGGTAGACCTCTAGTGTCGTAATACCTACTTTATTTGTTAAATAAATAATAAAAAAGTGTCTCTATGCCTATTTGTAAATGATAAACATAGAGGGAGCGATAATATCGTTTAGCCGATTAAATTGGGCTAGGACCTGTAATCGCTCGGGAGTAATCTCTGACACTTGATTTTCGTGTAAGGCACAATCAGTTTTAAAGATTAAATGCAAATTATTCTAGCAATTGATCATTATAGTTTAACATCTTTTGATAATGGATCTGTCTGTAGCATATGTATTGTTGTGTAGTTTATTGGCAATACTGTTAAACCATTACCGAGTCTAACATATGCTTTAGCAGGTCAAAGCTTTTTCATAGCACTGGGAAGCTTCTGCATGTCTTTTTAGCTTGAAGAGTGCCAATCCTTTGTACCCTAGTGCTCTTTTTGATGATGGAGATATGTCCAAAAGTCTATCATAGCATTGTAATGCCTCTTCATATCTGCCCATGCACAAGAGAAGTTTGCCCTCGTCGTATAGTGCATTAATTGCCTCGGGTGAAACAGTTTGTGGGGTTTCTACCTCGTGTCTTATGTCTTGCAATTCGATCCTATGTAGTCTGGATGATTTTTAAGATGGCTGCAAAATTCTTCTATAACAATCTTTGATCTTGGCATGAGGTAACCCTGTTTATGCCATTTTGCTCATAAATCTAGACATAGAACATTCTTACAAATTGTTTTTATAGTGAATTTCTTTATTTCAAACGATGCGATCTCTTGATAGATTGAATTTCACTAATGCTTTACAAAATAGATCTGGTAAAATCATTCTGATTTTGGGTATTTTTGCAGGCTTGGTTGGCATCATGCATCTTGCTCCTTGTGCTTCTGCAGATTATGGTATGGATTCTTCTTCTGATTTGTCCTCAAAAATACAGGTTGGAAAATCCGCTATTGGGGAAAACTCTTCTTCTGATATGAAAATGTCAGGTCAATCCGGTTCTGGTGTACAGATGTCAGGCAAACTTGATTCTAGTACAAATGCATCTGTTACCAAGTCTCAGGATGAATATCATGAAAACAGTCATGCAAGTGAAAATGAATCTGGAATGCATGGGCATTACAACAATGCATATGAGAAAATGT
>CAMLDG010000120.1 GCA_946478655.1 uncultured Nitrosotalea sp. | reverse complement strand
CTGTAAAAAAAATAAATAGGATGGTCTGAGATGAAAGTTTCAAATCCTAGTGAAAAGGAATTACACGAAAAAATTTCTCCTGCTGCATGGAAGACACTTGCAATTCTTAGCTTAATTGCCACCATGGTCATGTATGCTGAGACCATGCTGATTCCTGCAATCCCTGATCTGATAAAAGATTTTCACATATCATATGGCATGTCATCATGGATCCTAACTGCATATCTCATTGCAGGTGCAATAATGACTCCGATTGCTGGCAAGCTCTCAGACATCTATGGTCGAAAGAAAATGCTTCTTGTAGTGATGGCCATCTATGCCGTTGGTGTATCTCTTGGTGGATTTGTCACAGATATTTACCAGATGCTTGCAATTCGTATAATTCAGGGCATTGGCATGTCCATGTTTCCTATTGCTTTTGGTATAATCCGTGAGATGTTTCCTAGGAGTAAGCTTGCGATAGGACAGGGTATAATATCTTCCATGTTTGCAACAGGTGCTGTCATTGGCCTTGTTGCAGGGGGACATTTGATACAAAACTATGGCTGGAATGCAACATTTTTCTCAATAATCCCTATTGTAATTGTATTACTTGTGGTGATTTCACGCTTTGTGCACATTGATGAACCACACCTGAAAGAACAAAACAAGGGTGGCGTAAAAAACAAGATAGACATTCAGGGTGCAATAACTCTGACAGTTTCTATTGCTGCATTTTTGATGGCGCTGACAATGGAGGAAACTGGAGACAGTACTAATTCTTTTTCTGTAATGGGTCTTGTAGTGATTGGAATTGTGTATCTGGTACTTTTTGCAATTATAGAAAAAAGATCAAGCTCTCCGCTTGTCAGCATGAAAGTTCTTGCAAACAGAACAATTCTGTCATGTAATGTATTGATAATGATTGTTGGGCTGTCCATGTTTATGGTATTTCAAACAATACCCGTACTTGTTCGAAGTCCATCTCCATTAGGGTTTGGTGAAGATCCTCTGATGACTAGTAATGTACAACTTCCATTTGCACTGGTCTTGTTAATATTTGGACCAACATCTGGTTTTATCATATCAAAACTTGGTTCTACAAAACCCATAATTGCTGGCAGCATAATTAGTGCAATTGGGTTTACAAGTCTCTTTCTGAATCATTCTACAGAACTTTTAGTATCTGTCAACCTTGCAATACTTTCAACTGGATTGTCACTGACAAACGTTGGTGCAATGAATGTAATCTTGCTTTCCACTCCAAAACAAGATATCGGTGTATCACTTGGAATGAGCACATTGATAAGAATAGTTGGTGCATCTATTGGGCCTGCAATGGCTGCAATGTACATGCAGACTCACAAGACAACACTTGCCGGACTTGTAGGATCTTTTCCTAATGCGGATTCGTATAATCTGATATTTCTTACAGCCACGCTGGTGTCATTTGTCTCAATAGGACTCTCAATTATCTTAAAACGCCAACTGGGAAAATCTCCAATAGTACACTAGTACTATTCTAGTAGTGAAATACTGTATCCCCGATGGTCTTTTTCCAGTCTGCCCGTACACCTGGTTTACCCTTGAGTTTTTCTACATAGTTAAAGGCAGACAGTCCTGCAGTTGCACCGCCGGAACAAGCTGCTACTATCTGTTTGTATGGTATGCTTGATGCATCTCCTGCTGCAAATATTGCAGGATGTGAAGTCTTGCCATCCGGAGTGATTTCAATCTCACTTTTGCTGTTGATCTTTACCAGATGTTTTATGAAATCAAGATTGATCTTAGAGCCCATCTCTATGAAGAGTCCATCCACATTTACAACTTTTTCTTGTCCCGAATTGTCTACTAGTGTAATTGACTGGAGATTGTTTGTACCGGAGAGAGACTTTACAGAAGACTGGGGAATAAGCTCAATGTTTTTTTTCTTTTCGATTGTTGCAATCATCTCCTTGTCTCCGCCTAATGCGCCTCCCTTGTAGATTAGATAAATTTTAGATGCCATCCTTGAAAGTAATATGCCAGATTCTAAAAGATATGAGCCAACTCCAATTACTGCAGTTGTTCTTCCTTGGTAAAATGGTGCATCACACTTTGTACAATAGTGTACTCCCTTGTTCACAAAACTGGATTCATTTTCTACTCCTAGATTATTTGGAACTTTACCTGGTGCAACAACTAGGGCTTTGGCCGTGTACTCTGAACGTATTGTCTTAATATTTAATCCAGATTCTGTCTCTTCAACTTTTTCTACTGTATCGTATGCCATTTCTCCCCCGAACATTAGAAATTGGTTTTCAAGTGTCTTTGCAAGAATTGGTCCACTTGACATTATTGTTCCTGGATAATTCTCAAGTTTTGGGATTAGATTTAGTTGCCCGCCTAGGTCTTTTGAAATCAGCAGGCATGAGACTCGTTGTCTTGCCACAAATATTCCTGCAGAAAGTCCTGCAGGTCCACCTCCGATTATGACTACCTCGTGCTCTTGGGTCATTCTAGTTTACAGCAATAAGTGATGTGATGTTGTTTATTCCGTCAATTTTGTGTAAATCTACATCAATTGCTATCTTGATATCTTGCATATTGTTTGATTCTAGAACTACCAAAACATCGTATATTCCGTAAATTGTCTTTACTGCTTTAACTATTGGGATTTTTTTTGCAGTCTCGATTATGTTTTGTTGTTGCTTGTAATCGACATTTAATAATACAAATGCTTCATTCACAGGCTTGTATGATTTTCATATGATAAAAGGATTGTCTAATGGTATGATCACATTGTAATATTTTTTGTATTGATTATTTTCTTTAGAGATTCAAGTTCTTTTTTGGTGTTTTCGTGTTCTTCCTTTGTTCTTGCCAATGCAACTTTTATTATCTCAAGTTCCTTTTTGGCATCTTCATACTTTGCATTTATTGAAGCAGCAACTGCTCCTGCTGCCTCTACAATTTTCTTGGCTTCATTACTTCTTCCAACTGTTGCAAGCTCTGATTCGATGAACTCTAACTCTTTTTTGGACAAGGAAATTTCTCGTGTCTTTATTTCATGTTGTGCCTTTAACGATTCAATCTCTCGCTCTT
>CAMLDG010000119.1 GCA_946478655.1 uncultured Nitrosotalea sp. | reverse complement strand
AATGTGACTGCAACTAATTCATCAAATCATACAGCAACCGTATCAAACAACACATCTTCTAACCATACAAAAACAGTATCTCTCTCAGAGAATCTGGCAGTAAACTCGACTTCTAAATAAAAACTACATCATCTCATCGTCAATTTCTTCAATAGGATCTAAAAATTGTGAACAAGTACAAGTCTTTACAAGACACTTGCCAAATTTTACAAGCGATTTAGATTCTTGGGATGGTAAATGCGCATCACTTGTATGGTGACATCTCTTACAATTCATGTTTGAACCATTTTCTAGTTTTATTTAACTCTAGTTTCCTACTTGGACTATGCCTTTTGAGATGAGCCATTGGATACTTTGTACAAACTCATCATCGGTGGTTTGACCGTCTGCCCACATTCCGGTGCTGTTTTTCAACCATGTTGGAATTTTTTGAGTGGGACTAGCTACTGATACACCATGTGGGATATGCATTACCCCCTTTGATATCAGATATTGGATGGCATTGGTAAATTCAGAGTCCTGCAGCTCTCCATGAGACCAGCTTTTTGCAGTAGTTTTGATCCATTTTGGTATTGAAACATTATTGTATTTGATTCCATCAGAATCTGAGTTTATCATGTTGGTACTTGATAGCTTGTCTGAGAAATCAACAATCACTGGATTTCCACCAATTGTGACAATTGATGAATAATGCTCTTCTAACAAAATACCTGTTTGAATATCATATACAATCTTTGATGTGCTGTTTTCAGTTGAATAGAATGCTGCAATACTGGTTCTCTTGAAACCGTTAAACTCTGTGACTAGTGGGGTAATTGCGGTATCTGACTTGTTGTATTGAATTGGCGATGCCAAGACTTCAAGAAACGGTCTTACTTTGCTGGTGTCCTGGTCGATGTGTACAAAACCTGTTCCTAAGTTTAGGATCAATGTGGTGTTTTGAACTCCAGCTGCATTTGCTTGACTCTGTAGCACCTTGATGTTACTTGCATTAATCATGTCTCCAAAAATATAGGTCTGAGAACTTTTGATGTTTCTTGCTGTGACGCTATACTGTAACATGTCTCCAGGATTGGCGCAAATAGTATGAGGCTTGCACGCATTGTCTTGTTGGGCAAATGCATGTTCTGTAGATATCGTAATACCTAGTGCAGAAATTGCCAAAATCAGAAAAACAGGAGTACATTTCATTATGTATTTCTTACACGAAAACCATGTAACATTATTCTTTCTGTTAAAGAGATCAATACAAATACTGTAATTCTCTTGTATGATATTGTATTGCCAAACAGCCTGATAAAAGAATCCAGCCCGTATCTTTTACAGCATGCAGAAAATCCGGTCCAGTGGTATGCATGGGGAGAAGAAGCATTAGAAAAAGCAAGGCAAGAAAACAAGCCAATCTTTCTTAGTGTGGGGTACAGTGCGTGCCACTGGTGCCATGTTATGGCTCATGAATCCTTTGAAAACGAAGAGATTGCCAAGGCAATGAATGAGAATTTTGTCAACATCAAAGTAGACCGGGAAGAAAGACCTGATATCGATGATATTTATCAAAAGGTCTGTCAGTTGACTACGGGCAGTGGGGGATGGCCACTCAGCGTATTTTTGACTCCTGATCAAAGACCATTTTATGTGGGTACATATTTTCCACCTCTTGACAGTTATGGAAGACCTGGGTTTGGGAGTCTGGTATTACAGCTTGCACAAGCCTGGAAAGAAAAACCTGACAATGTAGAACAAGCAGCAGAAAATTTTGTCAATACTTTACAAAAAACAGAATCTATTGCACTTGATTCCAAACTTGAGAGGTCAATTCTTGATGAAGCAGCGGTAAATCTTTTGTCAATTGCAGACAATACTAACGGGGGATTTGGTCAAGCCCCCAAGTTTCCAAATGCATCAAACCTATCCTTTATGCTACGATACTACAAACTGTCTGGAATTGCAAAATTCCAAGAGTTTGTTTTCAAGACTCTAAGCAAGATGGCAAATGGAGGAATGTATGATCAACTCGGTGGTGGATTTCACAGATATTCTACTGATTCTAGATGGCTTGTACCACATTTTGAAAAGATGCTCTATGACAATGCATTGTTACCACCAGTATATGCAGAGGCATATCAGCTTTCAAAAGATCCACGATATCTTGAGGTGATACATGACACCTTACGATATGTTCTAGGACACATGACATCACCTGAAGGAGGATTTTATTCTGCACAAGATGCAGACTCGGAAGGAGAAGAAGGAAAATTCTATGTCTGGAAGAAAAAAGAAATTCAAGAGATACTAGGAAAAGATTCTGACATATTCTGCCTGTATTATGACGTCACCGATGGAGGAAACTTTGAGGGCCATACGATTTTGTATAACAGCATGAATTTGTCTTCAATAGCATTTCACTTTGGAAAAAGTGAGTCTGAAATAGGACAAATTCTCAAACAATCACGAGAAAAACTCTATGCAGTAAGATCAAAGAGAATACCGCCAGGACGCGATGACAAGATAATGACAAGCTGGAATTCCCTCATGATTACTGCCTTTGTCAAGGGGTACCGTGTCACTGGGGAACAAGACTTTATCCAGTCTGCCAAAAAATGTATTGAATTTATTGAATCCAGACTGACAAAAGATGGTGAGCTACTTCATACTTACAAGGATGGCCAATCAAAGCTTAGGGCATATCTTGACGATTATGCATATTTTGTAAATGCGTTGCTTGATTATTTTGAGGTCGAGCCATCTAAAAAATACCTAGATCTTGCGGTATACTATGCAAATTATTTGCTTGATCATTTCTGGGATGCAACTCAAAAGAACTTTTTCTTTACTGCAGACAACCATGAAAAACTGATCATAAGGACAAAGAACATCTATGACCTGTCCTTACCATCTGGAAACTCTGTTGCAGCAGGAGTCATGCTAAGATTGTATCATCTCACACAAGTAAAAAAATATCTTGATGTATCAGTAAAAGTGATGGAGTCACTTGCAGTGATGGCTGCAGAAAATCCGTTTGGGTTTGGACAGCTGCTAAATGCAATTTATGCATACTTGCAAAAGCCAGTAGAG
>CAMLDG010000118.1 GCA_946478655.1 uncultured Nitrosotalea sp. | reverse complement strand
CTGGTCTCCAGGGTTTGGAGTTGAAGGGTTGGTCTCAAAACTGACATTTAGTGTACCTCCACTAGTTGGCTTTATGATTGGGTCTGCATATGCTGGAGCCATGAGAACTGTCATTATGGCTAGTGCACCTAACACGCTAAATATTGATACTTTGACACCATTTCTAGAACTAGACACAATATGGCTTGGATCCTGTAATATATAAAAAAAGTGTAACAAAGGTAATGGAAGCATTTTTCTTAAATTGATAATAAAAAGACTCTAAATTGACCAAATATTGTTTGTTGTATGGCGGCAATAAATGATAATTAGAAATTTCCAATCATTATCAACAAATTCTACAAAAAAAGATGCCCTGTCCATAATTGAAGCAGGTCTTGCTGCAGCAAATCCCAAAATACATCTTGAGAAAATCATTAAAAAAAATGCCTTGATTTTGCCTGGCCGAAAGATCCGTCTTGGAAAATACCGCCATGTGTTTGTTATCGCAACGGGTAAGGCAGGTCACACAATGGCACATGCAGTAGATTCTCTAACGCATGTTGATGGGGGAATAATTGTTGTTCCGGCCAAAGTCAAGATGATGGACAAAAAGTTCAAAGTAATTCAAGCAGGTCATCCAATTCCAAATAAAAACAGCCTTGTCGCAGCAAAAACCATTCTTGAATTTCTTGACAGGACTGATTCCGAGGATCTTATATTATTTCTCGTATCTGGTGGTACCTCCTCTCTTGTTGCACTGCCTGATGGTATAACACTTGATGAAAAACGGACAACGACTGATCTATTGATAAAGTCTGGTGCAAACATTCAAGAAATTAACTGCATCAGAAAACACCTGTCCAAGATTAAGGGAGGAAAAATGCTTGAACACATACGATCCGACTCTATATCTCTTGTAATGTCTGATGTGGTGGGAGATGACCTCTCAAGCATTGCTTCTGGGATGACCTATTATGACAAAACCACGTTTGCACAAGCAAAAAAGATCCTCAAAAAATATCATATTGAAAGACTTGTTCCAAAAAGCGTCTCATCACATCTAGATCTAGGCATACAAGGTAAGATTCCGGAAACTCCAAAGAAGGGAAAAATAAGAAATTACATTATTGCAACAAATAACGACTGTCTTGATGCAATGAAATTACGTGCAAAAGGTCTTGGGTATTCTAGTCGAGTTATTACTGGTATAACAGGTGATGTACAAGATCTAAGTTATGATGTTGTAAGAACATTTTCTGGTAAGAAAATGAATTGTGTGATCTTTGGTGGGGAGAGCACTGTAGTTGTAACCGGAAAAGGAAAAGGTGGACGAAATCAGGAATTAGTTTTGCACTGTGTAACTGATTTGTCAAGGAAAAAAAAGAATGCAGTTGTGGTGTCAGTTGGAACTGATGGCATTGACGGTGTAACAAACTGTGCAGGGGCAATTTGGCAATCAGACATGAAAATTGGCAAGATACAACCATATCTTGACAAAAACAACTCGTATGGTTTTTTCAAAAAGTATGGTGGATTGATCCTAACAGGTGTAACTGGAACAAACTTGATGGATATTGGTGTTATACTACGAAAGTAGCAACTTTGTTGCCATGTTCTTGCTTGGATCTACCAATTGATATCTCACATCTAGATCTCTTTGCTTGATTATCTGATCAATGAACTTTATTCTTCTTTCAATGAAAACATCTTCAGTTAGTTTATTTTCTGCAAGACGATCAAACATTGATCTTTGATCTAGCATCACATTTACCACGTCTCCATTTTTGATAATGAATCTGCCAATGCCCCAAAAAATTCCGACATGCAATGCGATATACTTTGATTGTTCTGGTGTCACAATGTCATAAAAATATTCTGCATGTGCTCTACTCTCTTCGGATCTTGACTGAGAATTTTCAATTATCCATGAGATCTTTTTTTGATCACCATAAAAAAAGTAAATGTGTTCCATGTCAACATATTTACTAAATATGTCAATATATTTTCTGTATACTACTGAATAAGAAAAATGAAAACTTGCTATCGTGTTAGAAGCAAATTCCTTCTTTACAAATATGGTGGATGAGCTTGTTGACTTTTCAGAATATGATCCAGAGCTTGCTGAAGGACTCAAATGGATTGATTGTGAGGCACAAAAAAGAGGAATCACATTTTATGAAATGGTGTTCCACGTATTGCACAGACATGATATTGATTCTAAAGCAAAAGACTGGCTTGCAAACAGAAACTAGTTCCAGTGTTGTTTTATCAATCTGAATAACCAAAATAGTTTATTGCATTTCATGAAATGATTTTGTGATACAAAAGTGGGAGGGTTTTTCCATTAGCATAATTTGCTAAGGGTTTACCCATTTTACATTATATGAAACATTTCCTGGAACTAGTGTATTCCATGAAACATTTTGTGTTGTCTGTGGTGCAAGATTGCCTGGATGGCTTTCTTTTGCAGTCACTGTGACATCTTGGTCAGGACCTACGCCATTAACACATGTGCCAAGTTGAAATCCTGGTGCACTGGTGTCATACCATGTGCTCCCGCCAAGTGAGTTGCTCTGGGAGCTCTGACTTGGGGTGTGGATGGTAAAGGTCACTGTGTATGATCTGTCGTTTCGTAGCTGGAATGTCGTGCCTGGATTTGCTATTGGATCAAATGTTTTGTGTCCCACTGTTATCTTCATGGCAGTGATTGTTCCGTCATATCTGTTGGAACATGTTGAAGGTGCCTGACCCATTGCAAATGCTTGGTTTGCTGTAATTCCAAATGATGCAATCAGAACTGATGCAAACACAAGAGCAAATACATTTTTGCTGCGATTGTTTTTTGTTCTAAATGTTTTCATTATTTTCTATAATGTTTTTTTCATATGTAAGCACTTGGTGAATTTCTTCTATAGTTTGCATTCATTGTAATCGTAAATTATTTTTTTGAATTTTTATTTTTTTTAGATGGTATGTGTTGAATCTACATTTGTGTCAGACGTTTCTCAATTGATACGTATTCGCATCCTGATGGTCCACAATATTTTCCGACATAGACTGCCTTTGGTCTGTAAAGCATTGGCTTTGGTGCGGCTTCGGCAAACTTTTCCTCTATTATATG
>CAMLDG010000117.1 GCA_946478655.1 uncultured Nitrosotalea sp. | reverse complement strand
TGGAATAGGATATTCCCTACTTGAGTTATCATCTGGGTTGTAATGTCCAAGTGCTTTTTGTGCATAGTCAATATACCATAAAGTATTGTGAGAGTCTAAAGCAGAATATACTGCACTGTTTAATCCTTCAATTTTATGTTCAGTATATTTTTTGGTTGCTAGATCAAAGTCAAGTATCTTTCCACTATTGTTTGTAGTATCTGCCACCCATATCTTGTTTCTACTACTATCATATACAGGATATCTTGGTGTACTGCTATTTCCTGGAGTCTTGTATTCTTTGATGTCTACCTGCAAGTTGTCAAGCTTTGGTTTTACAAACAAGTTGTAGGAATACAATAGATTAAGCGAGTTTTCTTTATTTTGAACTCCTTCGACTCTTATTGTCCAGTGACCTGGGAATCCAAAGTCCGCATTTGCAGTAAAGGTACCAATGTCTGTCTTGTTTGCATCAACTGTAATGGATCCAATCTCGCTATCTATTGGAGTTAGTTTGAGCTGAACGGATTTCATGTCTATTGGTTTTTTATTTGAATCCAAAAATGATATTGTGAAATCATTATTTCCAGTAAAAAATGGATTGATGGACAGCATTATTCTACTTCCATTTTCGACAAATCCTGTTTGGGATAATTCTTGTATATTTGGGATACTGTTTAGTGCAAATGCGTTATTCTGTAGTTGTATCTGGCTCTGAAATTCACTTGATGGTAATCCTGAATCAACTAACACGGCCACAGATGCAATTAGTGCCATCCCTATGAATGCCTCTATCTTCATGCTGGTACTCAACCTAGAAAGAATTTGGTTTGTATCTGTTGTTTTCTGTATTGGCGTACTTCTTGCTACTCCATTTGAGATTGCCAAATATGCCTTTTTGCCTACAAACATCTGATCATATGCACCAAATGCTATCATGGCTGCAGCAAGTGAAAGTTTGATTATGAGCACTTTACCATAAAATGATGCCAGCGTTAATGCAAGATTATTCTCTAACGCATATAACAAAAATGGACCGGTAATTACAACTGCCCCAAGTACAGTAATTGCAAGTATTGAAAATCTCGGAATGAGTAATGAAATTACAGAAAGACTATTGTTTGAATCTGTAATCTGTTTTATCTGTGGTATTGCAACAAATGCAAGATAAATTATTCCACCGATCCATAATGATGCAAAAACATTATGGCAAAAGTCAAGCAATACTGGAATTATCTGACCTGTAGCTGTTCCATGACTTATCAGACTTGTAGTCAGTAAAACCAAAAAGCTTACACTGAGCAACAATGCTGTATGGGTTCTTGGAATTATTTTTGGGGTTTTTTTTGTTCTCTGATACATCACAAATGATAATCCCAGTAAAGCCGATGACGCAATCATTCTGAGAATCCATATGTTTCCAAACTTTGTAGAAATCGCGTCAAGCACTCCAGCATTTATTGAATATGCCTGTACGATTATCATTGCAAAACCTGATGTTATGATAACAATGGATCCTATCACTGCAGTCTTTGTCATGGCACTGTCTATCTTGATTCTAGTCTGTGCCAGGGAATCTTTGAATCTGGGTATTCTGGATATTGGACCCCATAACCATAGTGAAGATGATGCAATTCCTGCTACTATGACTTGACCTAAAAGAGATGGAAATCTTGCTATTGCTTCAGGTATTGAGACTACTTGGTAGTTACTTGCTAGGTTGCTTGTGACGCTCTTAGGGACCTCCTGACCTATGCCAAAAGCAAACAGGTATTCAGTAACATGACCGTCTGTCTGATCAAGTACTTTTGTTGCTATTGTGTATATGCCGTTTTTTAGATTTGGAGGAAGCGATACACTCAATGCTTTTTGATTTCCATTTATGTAATGTAGATCATTTTCTTGAATCTGTTTTCCATTTGAATCTAGGACTTTTATCTGACTAAATCTAATGTCTACAGGATCACTAAAGTTAACATCTACCTTGGTTGGAGGTGTTGAAAGTGATTGTGACTCAGAAGGGTTGCTCCTCTCTACACTTGCATGTTCATAAGAATCTGGAATATTTGGAATTACAATGACTGATGTAATTACTGCAATGACCACAATTACAAGTAATTTATTTTTAGTTTTGATCATTTGATGTGTATTACAAATCTATGATTTACTATATTGCTCTTGCTCAATTTGTGGTACAAACATCGAACAACAATTGTCAAAACACATAATTTGTTTTTTCAATATGTGATTTTATTCGATTGTTGTACTATAAGACTTTTAAATGAGATTACAGGAGTGTTTTGTCGTGAATAAAAAATTTACATCAATATTACTTGTAGGGATAATTGGATCAGGCTTGATCTATGTGCATCCTGCTTTTGCGCATAATTTTGGTGGTGATCAGAGTGCATCTTGGTTGGCCAAAGTCGCAGAAATTAAAACTGAGGTTGCTAATGTGGCAAAACATGTCGGTCAACAGGATGCAATTGATTACTATGCTGATACACTAGGTGAGTATTGGACTGCAAATGATACTAAAGAAATGGGTGAGAGGAATGCGCTGTTGCAACAAGAAATACCGTCAATGATTAACTCTACTTTGGATGATGCAACATCTGGAAACCAAAGCATGGTAGACAACGATGTTGCAAAACTTGGTGGTTATCTAGACGAATCTATTCCAGTTCGAATTGACAAGGACAAGTTGGGCAACTCGACTGTTCAAGCACTGGCAGTCACATTTGTTATAAAAGAAGCCTTGGAAAAATACGGTGACGCAGTAAACTCTACTGTGGACTTGAACGACATGTCTCAGATGAACATGTCAGGTGACAACATGTCTGGCATGTCTATGTCAAATACTGTGGTAAACACCAACGCATATGAAAATTCTGTATCTCTTGCAACTGCAGCACAACAAATGTTCAATGATGTATCTTCAAAGAATCCGACTGTGTCTGGTAATTCTAAAATCTCTGATGGTTTTACAAAACTAATCCAAGATCTAAATAACAAGGCTGATGTAAATACAATCATGATGGATGTTCATGTAGGTATTCATCCAACTCTGATTGAATCTTATAATATACAAGGGGCAGATGCACATGGAACCCAGTCTGTACCAGAATTTCCAATGCCTGCG
>CAMLDG010000116.1 GCA_946478655.1 uncultured Nitrosotalea sp. | reverse complement strand
ACATTATTACATTGACAAAAAGGGATATTCAAAAGAACAAGCAAATCAAATAGCCAGAAAGGTCGTAGAGCGAGAAAAAAGTAGGCATACGTGTAAGAATGTAAGTTGTGGCCATGGACTAGATGACCATATACGACACAGCGAAACTTGTCTTGTTATTGATTGTGATTGTAGAAAGTTTGTCAGTTAGATACTTGTAACAATATTTTTCCTGACTGGTTACTTTTTTCCATCTTTTGATGCGCAATTTTGGCATCCTTGAGATCAAACACGCTATCAATTACTGGCTTGATCTTCTTTGATTTCATAAATTTGTGTAGTGCAACAAGTTGTGATTTTGATCCAAGATATGCTCCAATTATCTGGGCCTCTTTGCTGTAAAACGATCTAATGTTTACCATTGCCTCTCCTCCAGTTGTAGTACCACACGCAACCATTCTTCCTTTTACCTTGAGAACTTCAAGGCTTACAGGCCATGTCTTTGCTCCAACATGATCAATTACTGCATCAACTCCAATATTGTTTGTAAATCTAAGTACCTCTGATTCTACATCTTTGGCATTTCTGTCTATTACAAAATCTGCTCCAAGTTTTTTTGCAAATGCTGCTTTGTTCTTGTCTGATGCAACTGTAATGACCTTCAAGCCTTTTGCTTTTGCAAGCAATATTGCAGCAGATCCTACTCCACTATTTGCACCCCAAATTAGAATGGTATCACCTTTTTTGCATTTTGATTTTTCTAACATGTTCCACGACGTGAGATATGACACATTGATTGAAGCGGCCTCTTGATCTGAAAACCAATCTGGTTTTTTTATTATGTTCTTCTTTGGAACCTGAATTAATTCTGCGTATCCTCCTTTGTATTTTCCAAACCCGCCTATGATTCCAAAAGATACTCGAGAAATATTACTGTCTATTGCAGGATACACAACCACCTTTTCTCCATTTTTGAAATTTCCAAATCCTTCTTCTAGTGTGCCACTGATATCACAACCTAAGATGTGTGGAAATGATACTGTCTTGCCTGGAATTCCATTTCTTACCCAGATATCCAAGTGATTTACTGCACAATATTTTACTCTGACAAGAACATGTCCTTTTTGAACAACAGGGTCTGGAACTTGCTCGTACGATAATACCTCAGGTCCTCCGTGTTTTCTAATGATTATGGCTTTCAACTATTTGTGGAAGATAAAATTATTATTTAAAGAAAGTCACATGCATGAATCCCTCATGGTGGGGAAACCTTGTTAAACCATGATCACGTCATATCATAATTGACAAAACCCAAGATCCTTGCATTTGCAGGAAGTACCCGCACTGACTCGTTTAACAAAAAACTAGTAAAGATTGCAGCAACTGGTGCAATGGAGGGTGGTGCAGATGTTACTGTGATCGATCTTCGAGATTTTACCATGCCTCTTTATGATGGAGACTTGGAGCAACAACAAGGCCTTCCATCTAATGCAAAAAAACTAAAGGACTTGATGTTATCACATCAGGGACTCTTAATTTCCGCACCAGAGTATAACAGCTCAATATCAGGTGTTCTAAAAAATACCATTGATTGGGTATCAAGACCCTCTGCAGGTGAAGAGTCTTTGGCTTGTTTCAAGGGTAAGGTTGCAGGAATAATGAGTGCATCTCCTGGTGGTCTTGGCGGTCTTCGTGGATTGGTTCACGTGCGTGCAATTCTTGAAAATATCAGTGTACTTGTGATTCCAGATCAGATTGCTGTAGGCAAGGCCCATGAAGTATTCAATGCCGACGGAACTCTAAAAGACAAAAAACAAGAGGATCAAGTAAAAAGGATTGGCTCAAGCGTTGCAAAATTATTACTAAAAATATCTTCCTGAAATAATTATCATATTGATAGAAATTCTGTTCAAATCATGTTGTGCTGTATGTATGTTGAATTTTCATTTTGCATTTTGATCCATTTGGATCATTCCAAAAATGTTTCCCTCTGTATCCATACACGTTGCGTAATACCCAACTCCAGGAATTGGCATCTTTGGTATCAACACTTGACCTCCATTTGACTGGATCTTGTTTGTATATTCGTCAAGGGAGGGTACCTCTATAGTATTTGTCATGCCTATTTGCCCTGGCATTCTTCTTGCCATGCCTCCATTAATTCCGGGTTTACTGTCATCACCAGTTCTTATCATCCAATATTCCATAGGGCCATCCCACTTGTCAAACTTCCATCCAAATGTATTTTGGTAGAATTTTTGTGCTCTGTCTGGATTATCAGAAGGAATATCAAAATGTGTGATTCGCGGCATTGTACAAAATATGTGTCGTATATTATTTAAGCCATGAGTATGTTTGTTCCCTAAACTATGTTGTGCATAGCTTTGAGGTCTTTTGCAAATGGCTCCAAACTTGCAGGAATTGCAATCTCTATTGTGTCCTTTAGTGATAGATTCATACTTTTTTTCTTGTTCCACACTTCGGAATTGAATTCAGTTATTTCCTTTGTATGGCTTGTCCAATCCTCATGACCTTCAGGTTCTACAAATTTTTCATGATGTACAGTATTTTTAGAATAAAGATTCTGCCAAAGATAATCTGTGATAAAAGGTGTAATTGGCGCAAGCAGTATCAAAACTGATGACAAAACCTTGTGAAGTGTAAATATTGCCCCGTCTCGCTCTTCTTCTGTAAATCCAGAACTGTATGCTCTTCCCTTTACCATCTCAATATAGTGTGCAGCAAAAAGATTCCAAGTAAATTCTCTTAGTGCAGTCGCTGGAATAAAAAAGTTGTATTCACTATATCCTTTCTTGCATTCTGTAATCACCTTATCAAGCTCAGAGAGTATCCACTTGTCGGAAGGTCCTGGCTTTCCAGATTTTATTACTGCAAATCCTGAAAGAAATCTTGAAACATTCCAAAGTTTGCTTAGGAATTTTTTAGTTGTCTCTATTTTTTGCTCAGAGCATCTAAAATCATATCCTAGATTTATCTCGCTTGCACTCCAGAATCGGAACGTATCTGCTCCAAATTTCTGTATGATTGGTAAAGGATCAATTACATTTCCCTTGCTTTTGCTCATCTTTGCACCATGTTCGTCTACACCATATCCCATTATCCATGCGTCACTCCACGGAGTCTTGCCAGTG
>CAMLDG010000115.1 GCA_946478655.1 uncultured Nitrosotalea sp. | reverse complement strand
GGTATGATTGTATGATCGGCCAAACATACCAAGTAGCATAGGCAAAACATGCGATAAAGGTCTAAAAATCCTGAGTGAACAGTTATTATGTAGCATTTAGCAACGGAGATCATGTCAACAGAAGACAGACAAATGTTTCCTGCCACATGCGCAGACTGTAAAAAAGAAACACAGGTTCCCTTCAAACCAGCAGAAGGAAGACCAGTATATTGCAAAGAATGTTTACCAAAACATCGTCCAGCACGCAGATTTTAGGCTGAAAAACGCTTAAAAAAAATTTTTTTGAACTAAACCATATTGTGAGATCAGAACGATTAAGTTCATTTCACAAAAATATCAATACGTTGTCAAAAGCTCAAGCTGCAGAAAATTTTGCAAAAGAGAGACACCTTGGTGCAATCAGAAAGGATTCAAACATTTCATACTATGAACACTTGACAGCAGTTGTAACAAGGCTCAAGAATCTCGGAGTAACAGATGAAGACATACTAGCTGCTGCATGGCTGCAGGATGTCATAGACTATACAAATACAAGATTTGACGAATTAGACCAGAGATTTGGTTCCAGAGTTGCAGTTCTGGTACTGTCAATGTCAAAGGACAAGAGTCTTCCAAGATCAATACAAGAAGAACTATATGTAAAACAACTAAAGGAATCAACCCTTGATGCAAAATTGATCAAGTTATGCGACATATCTTCAAGCATCAAAAATTTGAAAAATTCACCACTTTCAAGGACAAGAAAAATAAAGGAAATGAAAAAGAAGCTATACTATCTGAATGTGATAAAACCAGACCTGGTTAAAAACAAGGATCAGATTCCAGGAATTGCAGGTTTTGTAAATGGAGTTAATGAGGTCATTACAGTATACGGGTTATGGCCTGTTGTGTTCCAATGACTGTATTAGATCAGTTCAACAAACCTTTTAGGTCATGATCAGAAAATAAACTCAATGGTACTTGGTCCAGAAATAAAAAAAGAGTTAGAAAACGCAATCAAAAACTGGTGCCCCAATGTAACCATCCTCAAGAAAGGTGAGACACGACTGCAAAAGGTTTGGAAGTTCAAGAGTGGTTCTGATTTCATATATGGATATCTTGTAGGCCAGATGGAAGGATACATTGCAGGATTGATTGTAGGAAGACATGGAAAGATACCAGACGCAGATGAAAGCAAAGAGATCAGAAAGATGGTAGAAGTACGTGCAAAAGAGATAAGACAGGTAATGTCATCGCACGAGAAAAAGGATAAAACAAATTGATATTTTATACCGTGTCAGACTTTTATTGAGCCAGTGCACCCCCTCAAGGCATGGTATTAGATAAAAAAGATAAAAAAATTCTAGATAGTATGATAGAGGAAGAGATATCCAAGATTCCAGGACTGGTCAAAAATCTTCGCCTTCCGCAATTCCAAGCAGCATTTCAGATAGGAAACGAATCAGAGTATGTCTACGGATATACACATGGTTCCATCATAGGCAAGTTTGAGACATATTATTTTGTTGTACATTCAGGTAAAAAACCAACAGGAATTGAAGTAGATGAGATAGGAAAGACAATATTTGAAAAATCAGGCGACATAAGAGACGCCATTTCAAAGATCAAATAACCATTTACAGAAAATTCAAATCAAAATATTAGATAAAAATAAGAAAAATATAGGAAACAGATTGTTATCTGAATGCCTTATTTTATTGGGAACCTTCTACTAGTTCAGCAGAAGCAAATCTCTGGCCTACTTGGGTAATTCTTACCTTTGCATTCTGGCCAGCTTTGCCGTCTTTAACAAATATCACAAAGCCTTCTACTCTTGCAATACCGTCGCCTTTTCTACTGATTTCAGTAATGGAAACGTCGTATTCCTTTCCGGTTTCTACTGGTTTTGGGCTGTTATCAAAACTTCTACCGCCACCGCCGCCGAATCTTCGACCGCCGCCGCCGTAACCTCCGCCTGATCGTCCGCCGTAACCGCCGCTGCCTCTATCGTTGTAACTCATCGTCGCACCTCCTTCTGATCGTGGAATTGATGATACTCAATAAAAATGCTCGAAATTTGTTTTTGATGTCAAAAATTTGACTCTTTATCGATCATTCACTCATTTCATTATGCTTAATACGGATAGCGGAGCCAATTATGCATGGCAAAAGCCAAAGCAAAATCAAAAGCAAAACCAAAAGCAAAATCAAAGAAGAAATAAAATAATTTGACCTGTAAAAAAGGTCTTATCCTTTTTCTAAACTAACTAGTTTTATCCCATATTTTAAAAAATAATAATTTTGAATTTTTAATAGTAAGAACCTCTTTGATGATATCATGGTATCATCAAGCGAGATTGCCAAAAAATCAATAATGCTACACAAGAAACTAAAGGGTACTATACTACTAGGCAAAAAATCACGCAATCTCAGCATAAAAGAAATCCAGTTGATATACACCCCAGGTGTTGCCGCAGTATCAAAAGAAGTCTTTGATCATCCAGAAAAAAAATTTGTTCTTACATCAAAAAGAAATAACGTAGCAATTGTAACAGATGGAACAAGAATTTTAGGTCTTGGAAATATTGGACCGTATGCAGCAATGCCAGTGATGGAAGGAAAGGCAATTTTATACAAACAGTATGCCGGAATCACTGCATTTCCAATCTGTCTTGGTACAACAAACAAAAAAGAAATAATTCAAACCATTTCGGCAATAGAACCAGTATTTGGCGCAATAAATCTAGAAGACATTGAATCACCAAAGGTTTTAGAAATTTCAAAAGAGTTACAAGAAAAAATACCAATTCCAGTGTTTCATGATGATAGACACGGTACATCAGTTGTAGCACTGGCAGCCCTTGTGAACTCACTTTCTCTTGTCAAAAAACAATTAAGCACAGTCAAGATAATCATAGCCGGCGCAGGTTCTGCAGGAGTTGGCATAACAGAATTACTACGATTTGCAGGATGTAAGAATATTATCGTAGTTGATTCAACAGGTGCGATTTACAAGGGGAGAAGAAAAAATATGAATCAATACAAAAACGAAATTGCCTCACATACAAATCCAAAAAGAGAAAAAGGCACTCTTGAGGATGTGATGAAAAATGCAGATGTCTTTCGTACCCGCGCATGCGGGAAGCGAGCCGATCGT
>CAMLDG010000114.1 GCA_946478655.1 uncultured Nitrosotalea sp. | reverse complement strand
GCCATTCAAAAATATGTCAATTGATCTTCCTATCCCTCTTATGCTATAATCTTCTAGGATGGATTTTATCTGATCATAATTTGGAACATATCTGTTTTCAATCAAGACTAAATTGCCTGCACCAACATGTCTTTCAATGACATCTTTGTGTTCTGACAATTCGTGTTTTGCAATTGGTTTGTCACAAGCCATTGCGATAACCTGAAACTCTTCAACAAAGGGATTTTTTGGATCAATGTAAATTTGTTCAACATCTTCAAAATAATCTGCTGGATGATTCTTGTAATATTGTGAAATTGGATCATTGCCTAGAACTAGAAACGCATATCCACCTTGACCCTTTCTTGCGGCCCTTCCTATTCTCTGTGTGAGCCTATTTACTGGAATCGTAGATGAGATTACTCCATCTACATTGCCTACGTCTATGCCAAGCTCAAGCGTAGGAGTTGCAGAAATTGCAAGCAGTTTATCAGTCTTGAACAATGTCTCAACTGATCTCCTATAGTTTGCCAT
This sequence comes from uncultured Nitrosotalea sp., assembly GCA_946478655.1. The sequence continues at coordinate 2,629 of CAMLDG010000114.1, read as the reverse complement.
TAGGCCTGCTCGATGAACCTTGATGTCTATTTTTTGTCTTCTTGCCTGTAGTGCCAAAAGTTCGGAATTAAGATGTGAGTTGCTAAACACCAATGTCTTGTGCTGTTTTGACGTGAATTTTTTTAGTATGTCAATCATCAACGCACGTTGGGTCATCAAAGAGGGAAATAACATTGAAAATTCTGTCTTGCCCTTTTTGCCAGATCCTGAGATCTGAATCATGTTTACTCCAAATAGCATCTGACAAAATGATAGTGCGTTATCTAATGTTGCAGATGCTGCAATCATCTGTAACTTGGGTGCAATTCGTTTTAATCTTTTTATGATGTAGTGAACATTAGAACCAAAGATTCCAGAATATACATGGGCTTCATCTACTGCAAGAAATCTAGTTGTGTTAAGAAGAGATGCAAATCTAGTTCTGTGCCATAAATGATAATGCAAAACATCAAAGTTAGTTATGATTACCTGGGGAGGATTTGCAAGAATTTCGGCACGTTCTACCTGTTTTGTATCTCCATCAAATACTGCACATTGGATATTCATCTTGTCTGCAATTTCTTTTATCTTTGGATATTGATCTCTAGAAAGAGATTTGGTTGGATAGACAAAAATTGCTTGTATTGTGGGAACGGGATTTTTTGAATTGCCTATTCTTTCAATGATTGGTACCACAAATGATTCTGTTTTTCCAGATGCAGTTGGTGCAGTGATTACAACATTGTCACCAGAAACAATATGGTGAATGGATTCTTCTTGAAACTTGTAGAATCTCTTTATGCCTCTTAATTCTAGAGCGTCAACTATTCGCTGGTCAAGACCTGAATCTGATACGGTAGAGCCCATCTCGGGATCCGGCTCTTCTATTACCTTAAAGTGAGAGACATAATGCCTCTTTGAGAAAAGAACTGATCTTGTAATGTCTGCAATCTTTGCATTGCCTATCATCTTGTTTATCTCATCTTCTGTCTGCAGTATGCCTTCTTTTTCTAGGGTTGATTCTTGCTGATTCTTGGTTGGTATCTCATTATTGTCAAATTTTATCAAAAATTCCAAAAATGCCTCATCAATATTCTTCTTGGAATCTATAATGTCCTCAATTTTGCACTTGGGGCAGCTAAAGTGTATTTTTTGATTAAACGTGCGTTGCACCTCTATCTTGGATTTACACTTGGGACAATAATGCACTAGTTCATGGAATAATTCTGGATGATTTAATTTTTGGTTATAGTGTTGATCACAAGTAAAACTTGGAGTAAAAAACATGATAAAAAACCATGATGACATATAATATCGTATTATTTCTAGACTGATGTGGGCCTTGGAAGTTATTGGGGCGAAGTCCTCGATGTTTTAGAAAAAATAATTCCGGTATATGACAAAGTAAACTCACTCATATCACTTGGAAGAGATTCTGAGTTTCGTCAACGAGGAATTAGCGGAAGGGTCCATCCTGGAGATCATATACTTGATGCTGGCTCTGGTTTTGGTAACATGTCAAAGACAGCATCTAAGATCTGTAACGATGATGTCAACATCACATTGTATGATCCATTAAGACCAATGCTCAAAAACACTAGTAGATTATTTTCTACAACGCCCGTATTAACATGCGGAGTCTTTGAACATATTCCATTTCGTGATGAAAAATTTGATGCAGTACTTACTGGCTATTCACTAAGAGATGCAATCAATCTTAGAATTGCAATTTCTGAGATACATCGAGTATTAAAAAAGAATGGAAGATTTGTCATAGTTGATCTGGGCAAGCCTGATAATCCTGTAATTAGAGCAGGAGTGTCATTTTACCTCAGGGCAATACTTCCTATATTGGCAGTAATTGGTGGTGGAAGACTTGGTCTAAAATTTGCCACTCTTTATGGTACGTACAAACTATGGCCTCAAAACAAAAAGCTAGAGTCACTTCTTCTTGAAAGATTCTCAAGAGTAGAATTTGAAAAGGGTATGCTTGGGGGCGCAATCATGGTTGCAGCATACAAGTAAAAATGAATAAAGTAATTCTTGTCTACATCATTGCACTAATTGTTGGATTTTCATATGGAATACACAATCCAATAGTTCCACTGTTTGCAAAAGATATGGGTGCATCATACTCTGATCTTGGAGTGATTGGGTTTGCAAATTTTATTCCATACATGTTCATTCCGCTTTTTGTTGGACTGTTACTTGATAGATTCAACAAGGGCATACTCCTTTCTCTTGGACTAGTTCTTGACTCTGTGTCAATTTACTTGTTATCTGTAGCAGATTCTGTGCCACAAATTATAATATTTAGAACTCTGGTTGGTGTAGCACATTCATTTTTCTGGCCTCCGTGTGAATCGATTATATCAAAATCTAACAGTCCGCAGAATCGCGTCAAAGCAATTTCAAGGTTCATGGCTTTTTTTGTTGCCGGTATTATGATTGGACCGCTTGTTGGCTCATTTTTGCTTGAACACTTTGATGTTTCGTATAGTATGATATTTCAGATTGCCGCATTTGCAATAGCAACTTCACTTGTATCGTCATTAATGCTGTCAAAGGATAAGGATGTAACTCATAATGGAATCATATCCATTACATCTGCAAAACATTTGATAAAATTTCCTACAGTGATTGCAATTCT
>CAMLDG010000113.1 GCA_946478655.1 uncultured Nitrosotalea sp. | reverse complement strand
AATGTGGCCACTCAAAATATTTTCAAATATACAATTAATCAAAAAGACAATTTGACACAAGACATCGCTCTTGCACAGAAAATCCCTAAAGACAAGACCACTCTGTTCTCGGCGCCAACTGATCTTCTAGTGGACAAGAACATCTTGTGGTTGACTGAGCACGGTACAAGCTTTCTTACAAGTTATGATCTTACAGATGGAAAAATCATACGATATCCTACCTCTAAAAATAATTTCCAAACTACCACATTGCCTTTCTGGATTCGCGGAGTGGATAAACCCAAAGTTTTGTGGTTCAACGAACACCAGGGAAACAAGATAGGATGCTTTGATGTATACAACAAGACACTGATAGAATATGATATTCCATCATTGCCAAAAGATGGATACCTCACTTATCCTCTAAACATTTCACAAGATCCACATGATGAAAAAATTCTTTGGTTCTCAGAGTGGAACACTGACAAAATTGGAGTTGTGGATGGAAACATGCCAATACATTTTGACCTGAACCTCAATGCTACACAAATAGAGTTGGGCCATGACAAGATAGGTGCTGTTGATATAACCGTCACAGGTGCTTCGCATTACTCTGACACTCTCTCACTGAATGCCTCTAGCTCAATTACTCCTACTGCAGATCTTGGGAATCTGACAGTCAAGTTTTCCTCAAATGTGGCTAGTCCCTCTCATGGTATAATCCATGTACTCCTGAATGGCAGCAGAGTCAATCCTGGGAATTATACTGTTGGATTAAGTGCATCAGATGGTTTTGTCACAAAGACAAAATTTCTTGATTTGCATATAATGCCGTAATTTTGTGCCTATTATTTCTCAAAAAATTGGCTGGTAACTATGTGTTTTTCTAGCGCATACGCTTTGATCTCTGAAAACCTAAACTCTTCTATTATGAAATAGATGTAATCTTCCTTGTATTGTGGAAGTTCTATTTTTTTCTTTGTAGTCTTGTCTTCATAATATTCTACATCTGGGCCCTTGCCAAGTAGGTTATTGCACATGTCCTTAAGCTGGTCTAAGCTAAACTTGTCCAAGAGAAAATATTTGCTTGAGAGTTCCTTAAAAAATATCTTGTCTTCTGCATCCATTTCTTTTTTTATCTTTGCCATCTCTGATTTTCTACTGTCATCATCTTTTGGCTTGCCAAGAGAATTATCAGGATGCATTAACTTGAATTGTTTTTCACCAAAATATATACCATAAAATTGTAAAAATATTTTTTTGTACTTGTGCACAACTTAATTATGGACGTGTTAACAAAGTCCCTGACTATTTATTTGCGGAAATTAATTCTCTCACTTGATCATCTACACGAACTGGTCTGTTGACTGTTGAGAAATTCTAGAGTATGTCTGCGAAAACTGGCATCTTGGAATAGATCTGTGAAACATCTCTTGAAAATTTACAGGCACATGTCTATCTCATACAATCTGATCTATCTCACAACATTGAACAAAACAAAGATCAGTCATTACATATCAAATGTTGATGATGTACAATAGATCTGGTTTGTAGAAAACATGTAAGCCTTGATACCTTTGATCTTGATTAGAAAATTATCAAAGATGCAAAATCTACGATCATCTTTCTGATCGAATTTTATTGGTCTGAGAACTATACTGTAAGATCTTTTACCTTTCCAGTCACGCTAGTTATGTAATTGGTTATATATGGTACCACTTTATAACCTATTTAAATGCCGCAAACAAAACCGATTGTCGACATCGTAAACGTGGTTGCCTCTGCTTCAGTAGACCAAAAAATTGATCTTGTGGCAATTACAAAAGAATTCCCGGACGTTGAGTACCATCCTGAACAATTTCCAGGCCTAGTCTTTAGATTAAAGTCTCCAAAAACTGCGACACTTATCTTTAGCTCAGGCAAAATGGTTTGCACTGGTTCAAAATCCGAAGAAGCAGCAGTAAATGCTGTAAACACAGTTGTACAAAGGCTTCGAAAAGGCAAAATAAAAATAAAAAAGAATCCAGAGATTACAATTCAAAACATCGTAGCTTCTGTTAGTCTTGGTGGCAAGGTTCACTTGGAAAAAGCTGCACGTAGTCTCCCAAGAAGTATGTATGAACCAGAACAATTTCCTGGTCTGATACATAGGATGCTTGATCCACGTTCTGTGGTTCTAATCTTTGCCTCAGGAAAACTGGTGTGCACTGGAACAAAGAAGGAAGCCGAAGTTTACCGTGCGGTCCACAATCTTCACACATTGCTAGAAGAAAAGAAACTGATGGAATACGAGTAATCGTAAAACCATTTCTAAATTTTTATTATTATATCACTTGTTTTCTTGAATTCATTTTTCTCTGTATTACACTTCCACCAAACGCTATTACAAGATTGAATGCAAGCGATATTACTGCAATATACAATGGGCCCCACATTGTCTTGATAAGAGATGATGCCAACGGACCGAAATTGTTTGCAGATTCCATCATGAATATGCCAGATGATATTCCTACAACAAGTCCTATTATCAGAGGTACCTTTGTCAGTGACTTGGTATACAAGCCAAAAAGAACTGCTGGAAGAATTTGTACTATGAGAATTCCTCCTAACAGTTGTAATGATATTGCATAAGTTGCAGGAACTGAAAACACAAACCCTAAAGCTATGAACTTGAATACTGTTGATGAGACCTTTGTTATTTTGATCTCTGACTTGTCTGAGAGATTAGGTTTTATCTCCTTGATGATATTTCTTGTCAAAAGATTTGCTTGGGCCATTGCCATGATTGCTGCAGGTACCAGACCTCCTACGAAAATTCCAAGCAGGGCAACGCCTGAAAACCAGCCTGGCAACGTGTACAAAATCAATGAAGGAACAACCAGTATCCCGCGCGAGCTCTCTGGAAATCCTGACAAGAACTTCATTGCATCAGGAACCGCATAGACAAGTATGCCCATTAAAGCAAGAATTGCCAATCCGATTCCGTAGAGTGGCAACAGTGCAGTACTGCTACGAAGCTTTTGTGCACTCTGGGCACTCAGGACTCCGTTTATTGCATGTGGGTATAGGTATAGTGCAAGTGCGCTTCCAAGAATCAATGTTGCATATGCTGGAACTAGGTTTTCTGGCAGTGATACATAGCTGTTACCTGCTGCCTTGAACGCATTT
>CAMLDG010000112.1 GCA_946478655.1 uncultured Nitrosotalea sp. | reverse complement strand
TCCTGAACAAGCAGATCCAAAACACTACATCTTGACTGTAAAAGACAATGGTCCTGGAATTGATCCAGAACACATTCCGCTTGCTTTTGGTACTGTCCTTTATGGTTCCAAGTTTGGTCTCAAGCAAGCAAGAGGTATGTTTGGTCTTGGTGCTACCATGGCAATACTGTATGGTCAGATCACTACAAACAAACCAGTTACTGTGAAGAGTTGTTCTGATGGTAAAACACTTGATGAGTTTGTAATGTTACTTGACATTCAGAAAAATAAACCAGTTATACAAAAACATACTACAAAAGAAGGATCAAAAACAGGACTTGCAGTAAGCATTGTTCTTGAGGGTGATTATTCAAAGGCAGGATCAAAAATTAGAGATTATGTTTACCAAACTTCTCTTATCACACCATATGCATCAATAACATTTGAAGATCCAAGTGGTGAAAAATTCCATTATGCAAGAATTGTAAAAGACATGCCACGTCCTCCAACTGTAATCAAACCTCATCCACATGGTATTGATGTTGAAACAATAAGGAGAATGATAACTGATACACATTATCAAATTCCAGCTATTGATAACAAGATGATTGACAAAGTCAAAAAGGAACTGAGTTTAAAGAAGAATCTTTCTCCAAAAGAAATTCTAGAACGTGCACAGAAACGCTGGTCTGACATCTCAAAACCAGTACGAACTGTAATCTCAGTCATGTCATTTCTAAATATTGATTTTGAAGGGCTCAAAAAGATCCGAATCGACGATCTAGACGTCGCAAATAAGACAATAACATATTGGGACTTTGGAGAATCCCAGTCTCACGCAGTAGAATTGAACCCCGATAGTCCATATTACAAGCAGCTTGCAAGCACTGTCCAGGGAGACACACTTCTCACCTTTTTGACAAAAAGGTTCCAAAGGGTTGGACCTACCACTGCTGAAAAATTCTGTGAATTTGCCAAATTCAAGCCAGACAAGAGAATAGGCAGCATGACAAACGAGGAATTGGTAAAACTAGCAGATGCACTACAAAAGTTCGAGGAATTTCTTGCACCAGATCCAAGTTGTCTGGCACCTCTTGGAGAAGAACCACTCTCAAAGGGAATTATGAAATTTTTCAATCCAGAGTTTGCAGCAGTATGGCAACGTAACGCTTCAGCATATTCTGGATTTCCATTCGTAGTTGAGATGGGTATTGCTTATGGTGGAGACATTCCTCCAAATGGTCTCAAGGTTTACCGTTTTGCAAATCGTATACCGCTTTTGTATGATGAAGGAAGTGACGTAGTACTCAAAATAGTTAACGAGACTGAATGGGCTCGATACAAAATAAAGGGAGATCCACCACTTGTAGTGGTATCGCATATCTGCTCCACTAGGATTCCATACAAGACTGTAGGAAAAGAAAATGTTGCAGATAGACCTGAACTTGAAAGAGAATTAAAAAATGCATTACAATATCTTGCAAGAAAGTTAGCAGTTCACATGTCACGACAAGGAGCAGCAGACATGGCAAAGAAGAGAGCAAATCTTTATTCAAAATATGTACCGCTTATTGCACAATTTGCCACTGAACTTGCTGGCAAGAAAAAAGAACCAAATTATAACCAACTAATAAGGATGGGAAGTGAGATTGAAGAACAAGTCTAGTGCAAAAACAGCAGAGGCAAGAAAGAAAAGATTACTGTCATTGCTTGAACAACAAGGTCTTAACATTTATGATAATCTTGACAAAGGAAGATTTCCGCAGTTTGTTATACCAAGCAGATCTGTAAGTAATATTGTCTATGATAAAAAAATACGACAATACATCTTGGGTAGTGCAAATGCTGTACGCAGTTCAAGAAACATGTCACAATTGCGTTCCTACACACAACTTGCATGGCTAGCTTTCTTTGTAAACAGGCTTGTACGAGAGGGAAAATCTTCTACATTAAGAGACATTTACTATTCCTCACAGGCGTTCAGTATTGATTTTGAAGACCAGCCAGAATCTGATAACATTATAGTAGATTTGGAAGCTGTACTGACAAGCCCACGTGAAGAATTTCACATATTTCCTGAAGAAAGAAGCAGTGTATTTGGCGACCTGACAATAGAGTACACTGTTCCTGGATACGAAGGAAAGAGGATGAATCTGTCTGATCACCCTGATGGATATTTGATTGGGCCAAGTTTGAGTAGTGCTGAACTTGTTGATACCAGTGCAGAACTTGTCATTGCAATAGAAAAGGGAGGTCTTTTTACAAGATTTGTTGAAGAAAAAGTTCACAAAAAATTCAAAGCTATTATCGTTGATACTGCAGGCCAAGCTCCACGATCAACAAGAAATCTTCTAAGACGATTAAACAATGAAATGGGATTACCTGTTGTCATATTGGCAGACGGTGATGTGTATGGTGAACACATTGCAATGGTTATAAAATCTGGTTCTGCAAATGCAGCTCACTTGAGAGAGTTGACTGTACCTGATGCCAAGTGGCTAGGAGTATGGGCAACAGACATTGAAAAATATAAACTTCCGACGATTCCTATGACTGAATCTGACATAAAAAGAATCTATGACCTTCAAAAAGATCCTAGATATCAGGAAGGAAACTGGAAAAAACAACTTGAAGTATTTCTCAAATTGAAAAGAAAAGCAGAACTTGAGGCATTCTCAAAGTATGGTCTTACTAATATTACAGACAAGTATCTTCCAGCAAAACTAGAAGAATCAAAGAGTTTCTAATTTCTTAATTCGTAAAGTAAGAACACCGTTTCTATACTTGAAATCATGGATTCCCATGTCTGGTGTTGTTTCAATCGGAATCTCTTTTGAGAAATGTGCCGAGCCTCGTACGTACAAGATTCCATCAATTAGTCTAACAGTTACTTGGTCTTCTGGACCTGGTACCTCTGCTACAAATATTATTTCCTTTTCACCCTTTATGAGGTCGTAAACCCAGTTCTTTGTGTCTGCTTCCTTTGGTGTATACTGTGGAGTGCTATTTTCTACCGTCATTTTTTTCAGTACTCTTACCCAGTAGACCATGAATACAGCGGCTACACCTATCAGTATGAAACTGACGTACCCCTGTGACGATCTAAGTGAAAGCATGTACACTACTCCCAGAAACAGCAAAACCATTAAGGGAATTATGAAATCAAACGACTTGTCATTAGAGTATCTGCTTTTGTAGCTTGCCAAAGATATTCTGTATGAT
>CAMLDG010000111.1 GCA_946478655.1 uncultured Nitrosotalea sp. | reverse complement strand
ATTCCATAGCAATGACAACAGGCAAGACAGTAAAGGCAGTTGCCATCGTATTTTTTGGCGTACATTTCATCCATTGGCTAACCTACATTCTGCATTAGAAAGTATATTACGTGTATATTAGAAGAAAAATCTTGTGAACGGTATCTCTCCAATAAATTATGAACTAGAGTTTGAACCAGACTTTAAGAAATTCACATTCAGAGGAAGAGAAAAAGTATCAGTCAAGATACCAAGACCTGTAAACAAGATAACACTTCATGCTGCAGAACTTGAGATAACACAGTGTAGGATATCATGTAATGGAAAAGAAATAAAACCAAAGACAAGACTTGATGAAAAAACAGAAGAACTTGTCATCACATTTTCGCAAAAAATATCTGGCAAGGCAACACTTTCAATTAATTTTGTGGGACAGTTAAACGACAAGCTTGTCGGGTTTTACAGGAGCAAGTACAAGTATAAAGGAAAAGAAAAATACCTTGCAACAACCCAGTTTGAGGCAGCAGATGCGCGAAGAGCATTTCCGTGTTGGGACGAGCCAGAGGCCAAGGCAACATTTGATGTATCACTGATAGTGGACAAGAATCATACTGCAATCTCAAACATGCCAGTAGTGTCAAAAAAAGCCACAGGAAAAAAGATCCAGTACAAGTTTGACACCACCCCAATCATGTCAACATATCTTTTGTACCTTGCAGTTGGAGAGTTTGAGTCCATCTCAAGCAAGTCTGGCAAGACACTTATCAGAGTAATTACCACACAAGGAAAGAAAGAACAAGGAAGACTTTCACTAGAATTTACAAGACAATTTCTCTCATACTTTGAAAAATATTTCAAGATTGCATATCCATTGCCAAAACTTGACATGATTGCAATACCTGACTTTGCCTCAGGTGCGATGGAAAACTGGGGTGCAATCACTTTCAGAGAGACCATATTGCTTTACGACCCAAAGACGTCATCTACTGAAACAAAACAACACATTGCAGAGGTAATTGCACATGAGATAGCACACCAGTGGTTTGGCAATCTTGTAACCATGAAATGGTGGAACGATCTATGGCTCAACGAAAGTTTTGCTACATTCATGGCAACAAAAGCAGTTGATGCATTATACCCAGAGTGGGACTTTTGGGACCAGTTCTTGATTTCAGAGATGACTGGAGGCCTGAGTCTTGACTCGCTAAAATCATCACACCCAATTGATGTGCCAGTGAAAAGTCCATCAGATGTACGACAGATATTTGACGAGATAAGCTACAACAAGGGAGGATGTGTCTTGATGATGCTAGAGAATTTTATCGGAGATGACAACTTTAGAAAAGGTTTACACAGTTATCTGAAAAAACATGAATATGCAAATGCAACAACAGAAGATCTCTGGAACTCTCTTGGTTCAATATCAAGACAACCAGTAAGACAGATGATGAATACATGGGTAAGACAAGTTGGGTATCCAGTAATTGAGGCCAAAGTACAAGATTCAAAATTAAGATTATCTCAGAGCAGGTTTCTTTTAGAAGATAATGGAACCACAAAGAAAGGAAATTGGATAATTCCACTCTCTGTGAGAACTGGAAACAAGACTGTAACCAAGCTTATGAAAGGGCCAATCACAATACCACATCAGGCAGACTGGTTCAAGGTAAATGAAGGCCAAAAGGGATTTTATCGTGTAAAATATGACCAAAATGCACTTGATGCACTTGGAAGAAAAGTAGAAGAAAAAGAGATATCAAATGTGGACCGATGGAGCATCCACCATGATCTCTTTGCACTATGCATGTCAAACCAAGTATCATTTAGGGACTATCTTGACTTTGTAAAACATTATGAAGATGAAGACGACTATGTTGTACTATCAGATATCATATCCAGCCTGAACTTTTTCTATGTGTTACTATCAAAGGAAACATTTTGGGATGAAATTAAAGAATTCAACCGTGATTTCTTCAACAAGGTATTTGCAAAACTTGGATGGGACCCAATCAAGGGAGAGAGGTCAACAACTGCACTTTTACGTGTACAGGTGATAAGCTCACTTGGAAAACTAGAAGACTCGGACATTGTTTCAGAAGCCAAGTCAAGGTTTGCCAATTTGTTAAAGACAGGCAAGTTAGATCCAGACCTTCGCGGTCCTGTCTATTCCATAATAGCATGGACAGGAGACAATACCACATACCAAAAAATTCTCAGCCTATATCGCAAGGCCCCAACACAAGAAGAGATGGTAAGACTACTCAGCTCACTTGCAAACTTTCAGGACAAGAAATTATTATCAAAGACTCTCTTGTTTACACTCTCAAAAGAAGTTCGAACACAGAATCTTTTCCAGCCAATTGCAAGAATGATAACAAACCCACAAGGAAAAGAACTTGTCTTGCCATGGATAAAACAGAACTGGAAAGGGATTGTGACAAGATTTGGAGTAGGAAACCCACTTCTCAACAGAATAATTGGCAGCGTCTCAATTGAGGCAGACTTGAAAAAGGAAAAAGAGGTTAGAAAGTTCTTTGCAAAACATCATGTTCCCGGAACAGAGATGAAGCTTGCACAGACTTTGGAGAGAATAAGAATCCATGCAAGATTTGTCCAAAGCGTAAGAAAAGAATTCAGCTAGATCTGTTTTTCATTGTTAGAATCTAAAATATAATTTGCTCAATGTTTAATAGTGCCACAAAATCAAAATCGCTAATGACTAGTACTTCCACTCGCAGACTAGGAATCATCACTGCGATATTTTTCATCGGCGGATTTTGGGGCATATTCATGGGATTAATCGTATTTACCAAGCCCAATTTCATCCTGACTGCACTTGGAATGGTAAACATTTCACTGGGAATTTTTCTTGGATTTCGGGTTCTAAGAAAGAACCGAAAAGAGATGGGCAAGAGAAGATAATTAAAAAATTACGTGTTTAGCAACGATTTTTATAATTTGACAACAATTGTCTAAAGATGTCTGAATTAAGCTTGGGTCACTTGCTATCAAGTGAATATGTAATACCAGTCTTTCTTTTGACAATATTTCTTGCTTCCTTGATTGCTACAAGGGTAAAGATTCCATCTACCATGATTCTTGTAGGAATTGGAATTACCATATCAGTGATAGATTTTACAGGATACGGAATTCCAAACATTTCAGGATTCAAGGTGGATCCAAAGCTTATTCTCTACTTTGTCATTCCACCTCTGATTTTTGAGT
>CAMLDG010000110.1 GCA_946478655.1 uncultured Nitrosotalea sp. | reverse complement strand
GATGCCTTTACAAGACAATGGGTCTTGACCCGGACATGGTAACACTAGGAAAAATTGTTGGTGGAGGATTTCCAATAGGAGTCATCTGTGGAAAAGAAGAGATAATGAAAATAACAGATACAAACTCAAACAAGAGACTAGACAGATCATATATCGGCGGCGGTACGTTCTCTGCAAATCCAATGACGATGACATCAGGCAGAGCAATGCTGAAATTTTTAAAGAAAAACTCTGGTCCAGTATACAAAAAGATTGGAAGACTAGGAGAGGATGCAAGAAAGGGACTCTCAAAGATATTTCATGGTAAAGTGACAGTCACTGGCATGGGTTCTCTTTTCATGCCACATTTTTTGGCAAACGGTATAACACAGGTCACAAATGCAGAAGAGGCATCAAGGTGTAACACCGAGACACTCAAGAGATTTCACTTTGAGCTTATTGCAAAACATGGAATATTTTTCCTCCCAGGAAAACTTGGTGCAGTCTCCTATGTACATTCAGAGTCAGACATCAAGGGTCTGCTTGAAGCTTCAAAGAAATTCTCGGTTTCGTTAAAATAATTAGCCAAACCCGTTAACTAGCCAGATAGCAAATTTTACGTATGCTCAAGATAGCAATCGTTGCAGCAATCATAATTTTGCTTGCACCAATGGCAACATCCTCCTTTGCACAAGAGTACAAGACAATCTCAAGTGTTGGAAAAGATGCAGGGGACGGAGCTACAACATTTGATGTGCAGTATTCATCCACAAAGGATATCGTAAGCTCATCAGTTAGTGTAAAGGACAAGTCAGTTGATTTTGTTCTTGTAGGCAAGGCTGACACAAACAGCACGCTTGTCCTAAAACTGCCGACAGGGTTGATTAGCGGTCCATTTATCGGAGTTTTCGAGGACGGTCAGATATTAACAAACTACAACACAACAGACGAGTCAGGAGATACAATAGTATCAATACCAATCACTCCACTTACTGAAAAAATTTCTATCGTTGGAACAACAATAGTGCCAGAGTTTGGACCAGTAGCTGCCGTAGTTTTAGCAATATCCATTGTAGCAATAGTGACAGTTACAAGACTCAGACCAGTTCACCTGTAACGTACGGTGCATTGGAAAATCTTTTCTTATTTTATTACGCAGAGTAACTCTGGTCAGGATCAAAACGCTTGCTGTGGCTGTGCGATTCTACATCTTTTGCCATGGAATCAAACTCTGACGTGTCACCAAACTTGCGGTATGTCATTTTCTCAAGTGTCTTGATTATACTCTTTGAAGACCTGTACTGCGGAAGCTTGGGCTGGTTCAGCTCTGCATACAATCCGATCCCTTGTATTCCATTCATCTTTGCAAACCCAAGTATCAATCCATTAAATCCAGTGATTATGGATGCCTCAGGAGTGGTCAAGATTCCAAGTTTTCGCACCTGTTCTGTAAGTTCTTTTGATGTTGTGGTTACAAATGTCTTGGGTTCTCCCTCGATTGGATTTTTTGTGTGAAACCCACCAAGTGTGTAAATGAACCGTACAGAATATTTTTTTGCGACATCGATTACATCTTGGCACAATACGTTTAGCTCCTCGGTAGAAGATGGCTGTCCAGAGCCTCCTCCAAATACAATGATATCCTTTGAATATCGATAGTCCCATTTTTCTTCTGGGATGTCAATGTATCCTCCATTATCAATGACATATGCAGGATATGATGGCTGCACTTCACGAAATACTGTAGTGTTTAGATTTGAATTGATAAAGTCAATCACTATACTCCCAACGTCTCCCATGTCTTGCATTGCTGCAATCAAGAGAGGTTTTGAGACATCAGGTTCCGCCTTTTGGACAAAATCCACACTAATCCTTTAGTGTTTTATGATTAATACTTGTCTCTATCATGGTTACATTTCCCTAGTGTGGGCTTTAGAATTTTGGGTAAGCGATTATTTACTAGGCATTCTGGGAATAGTTGATGAAAGAAAGAGAAGACCCGTTTAGCACATATCAAGAAAACAAGATACTGCTCAATTCAATTTTCATGAAAGACAAGATGGAAAAATATTCCAAGCAGCTAGTTGACAATTATTTTAGTGCGCTCATCAAGGCACGAGAAAAAATAGAGATGACCCGAGATCCATTGGAATTGGGCATGATACAAGATATCGTTTCAGATTACCTCAAAGACATGCAATGGCATGTAAAGTATGATGCGGCACACTCTGACTTTGATCCCCAGTACAGGTTTGACCTTGTTGCAAGAAAAGAAAAAAGAACCATAGTGGTACTGGTCCAGCCAGAGCTTACAAGAAAATCCATCCAAGACATTCAGAGAGAAATTTTTGATGTCAAAAAAGAGATGCCAAGTACCAGAGTATTGCTTGCCACAGACATTTTGGAGTTGCCATACATTTTGCAAAGAGGTGCACTGTCAGACTTTATTTCAGACATGGCAAAAAAATACAGATTGGGAATACTTTTTGTTGATAAAAATTTGGACTATCAGGAGACATGGCTTGTACCATCAGAGTTTTTGCATTCCCAGACAAGTTCAGAACACCCGATGTAAATTACATCTGAAAAGAACAGCTGGGTTATTATTGAATGACATATGGATAGGGGTGTAACTTATGGTAATACAGAGCGCGGCATTGAATACACGGTGTGCAAGGTGTGGAAAGGCCAAGATGTTAACAGATGGCACCACAGGAGAACGATTTTGCGGCGGATGCGGATTTGTGATAAATGAAATTGTAAATGACTTGGGTCCTGAGAGACAATCATTTTCAAAAGAACAGTTCGAAGACAGGGCAAGGACTGGTGTTCCGACATCTCTTGCAATGCATGACATGGGACTTGCCACAGTAATAGGACAGGCAAACAAGGACTCGACTGGAAAGCCTTTGTCAGCATCAATGAAAAATACAATTACTAGACTTAGAACATGGGACAATCGAAGCCAAGTTCATGAGGCAACGGAACGAAACTGTAGACAAGCATTCAGTGAACTTAGCAGATTAAAAGACAAACTTGCACTATCAGATGCAGTGGTTGAAAAGACTGCATATGTTTACAGAAAAGCGTTAGAAAAGGGACTTGCAAAAGGCAGATCAATTCCAGGACTGATTGCCGCTGCACTATATCTTTCCTGCAGAGAGACAGGTACTCCAAGAACACTAAACGAAGTTGCAAGAAGAATCAACGTAAAAAAGAAGGATGTCTCA
>CAMLDG010000109.1 GCA_946478655.1 uncultured Nitrosotalea sp. | reverse complement strand
TTGGACCAATGATGGTAGTAAATAACAACGGACTTTTGCTTCCACATAATTGTCATGAAGAAGAGATATCACATTTGAAAAAATCAACTGGTCTAAATGTTGACATACTTGATACAAAACACACTGCATTAGGGAATCTGATTTGTGCAAATGATAAAGGTGCAGTCATGTCACCACTTATTCCAACAGAATATGTCAAAAAAGTTGAGGATGTGTTAAGAGTAGAAGTGATAAGAAAGAGAGTTGCAGGATACCATCAAACTGGTGCAATGACGGTAGCAAATTCTAAAGGAGGAGTCATTCATCCATCCACAGAGGAAGAAGACATTAAAACAATATCACATGTACTGGGCGTGGAATTAGAGCCTGCAACTATTAACGGTGGGTCTCCCTATCTTTCTTCAGGCATGCTTGTAAATAACAAAGCTATAGTGGTAGGAGGACTTACAAACGGTCCAGAGCTTGTAATGCTGACAAAGGCATTCAGAGTTGAAGATTAGATTTTACATCATTTAGTAGAACATCAATCTTTACCTGTTTTTCAGAACCGTCTTCCATGTTTCTGACGATTACGCAATCATCAGCATATTCCTTTGGAGCAACTATAATGACACGCTTTGAAGTAGAAGCAATTTCCATCTGTTTTTTCAATGATTTTCCAGATAGCTCCACATCAGTAGGAATGCCCAGTAGCCTTAGTTTAGAAGCTATGCCAATTGCAATTTTTTGCATGTCATCATTTACAAAAACCACAGATATTCTGGATTTTAGCAGATCTGCTCCTACATTCTGTTTTTCTAATAATAGTGCGATTCTTTCTACTCCCCCAGCTGCACCAGTAGCACCAAGATCATTTCTTCCAAAGGCTCTAGTCAGTGTGTCATATCTTCCACCGCCTACGAGTGCACCCACATCAAAATTTCTTTCAAATACTTCAAAGACAATTCCAGAGTAGTAATCAAGACCTCTTACTATGCCAAAATTTATCCTGACATTGTGCACACCACGATTTTTCAATGTCTCAAACAATTGTAGAATTTTGTTCCAGTTTTTTATTTGACTCGTATCAATTTCTTTTTCGATTTCCTCAGGAAGTCCTTTGATCTCAGAGAATTTTAGAATTTGTTCTAATTCGGGTACAGAGTAACCCTTTTCCTGATATTCTTTAATTATATCCTGCTTTCTCTTTTTTTGAATCTTATCAACGGCTCGTAGAATATCTCCAATTACATCAGGCGAGTCAGATTTGAAGACATTTCGTACATACGATTCAACGAGTTCTCTATCACAGATATCAATTACAATATTTTCAAGTCCTAATCTAGTCAAGAATTTAGATGTAAAATCAATTATTTCAGCATCAGATTCTATGTTTGGTTCCCCATAGATCTCAATGTCCCACTGATGAAAAAATCTGTACCTGCCTTTTTGAGGCTCATCATAACGCCATACACCACCAAATGTAGAAATTTTAGCAGGTAGTCGCATAGACTTTTGTGATGTAGCAAAACGTGTAAGACCAATTGTAAAATCAAAACGTAATGCAACCTCTCGGTTTCCTTTGTCGGTAAAATAATAGATTTCATTTTTTATTGACGGTCCACTTTTTGTTTCTATTACAGATAATAATTCAATTGGTGATGGTTCCATGTATTGAAAACCAAATAGATTTGATGTTTCAATGAATTTTTGACGCACGTATTCAATTGTATAGGATTCTTTTGATTCTATATCTCGCATGCCGCGTGGAAGTTCCAATTTCAAGACTCATTCTTTTTCTAATGCATTTAGACTTTCTGATTAGAAAAATCATTGTTAGAATAAATAGTGCACTAGAGACCTACCAATTCATGGCTTATCGGTATCTAGATCACATGACAGATGCGTTCATTGAGGTCACGGGAGATACTATAGAGAAGGCCTTTGAAAATGCAGGCATATCAGTAGTTGATACAATTATTGATATCAAGTCAGTAGAGGATAAAGAAGAGCGAAAAATTGAGATTAATGCAGACGACTTGAAGGGTTTACTCTATAGTTGGCTTGAAGAGATAATTATTCTTACAGTAACAGATGGATTTGTGGGAAAAATATTCAATGTTAAAATAACAAAAAACGACAAGCATCATCTAATAGCAAAAATTATTGGAGAAGAGATCAATTTTGAAAAACATCATTTCAAGATGGAGATCAAGTCACCCACGTATCACTTGATGGAGATCAGAGAGGAGAAACCTGTTTTGATGCGATTTATCCTAGATCTCTAGGCTAAATTATTAAATAGCTTTTATCTACAGCAAATCAGGTTTGGCAGACGAAGAATTAGAAAAAATTATGAAAAAGAAGTTAGAAGAGATGAAATCATATAAAGAACCAGAGATTCTCGATCTTACAGATTCTAATTTTGACAAAGCTATAGTTGGTGATACTCCTATGATTGTAGATTTTTGGGCCACTTGGTGTGGTCCATGTCAGTTCATGTCTCCGATTTTTGAGAAAATTTCAAAAAAATACAAAACCATCAGATTTGCACGCGTTAATGTAGATAATGCTCCAGGCATATCTCAGAGATATGGAGTTTATTCAATTCCAACATTTATCGTATTCAATAATGGCGAGCCTGTTGACAAGGCAATGGGAGCAGTAGGAGAGCCTGGATTAAACATGCTTGCACAAAAATATGCCTAGTAAGCATAAAGCGGATTAACTTTTCTCTGAATTTCTATTATTTCACGAAGAGTTTGGAATTCTTCAGGACTTAGTTTATGGGAAAATGTTTTGAGCAATAATTTTGCTTCTGGAGAAGGCGGGAAAGAATAAAGAACATCTTCTTCAGATATTTGTCTGCCTATTGTTACATTTTGAATTGAGACAGCTACCTCTTTACCTTTTTTTGCAACATCAACACTCTTGCCATTCTCTTGTATTTGATGGACGACTCCAATTTTCCTACCATCTGAATTCATGACAGATACTTTTTGCTTCAATACACCCGCATCTACTAGAACTCCAAAAACTGCAGGATTATTCTTTCGGAATACAAAACCTTTGAGAAATGTGAATTTGCATATAGGTGTGAGTTCCTGAAAAATTGCATTTTCTTCATTTGCAGTATCGTCTTGAACCCAATTGACATAGTTATCAATCAAACTGTAGATTACTTGATCATGGAAAATTTTGATGTGACTTGCCTCTGCCTCCTCTTGGGCATCTTGCAGGATTTTTACATTAAATGCAAT
>CAMLDG010000108.1 GCA_946478655.1 uncultured Nitrosotalea sp. | reverse complement strand
AAATAACCTAGTTGTCTTTATGATGATTTTTTACGTAACGCGGTTCCCTTAAATGGGGAATATGTACGGTACCACTGTATGGCACAGATTGAACCGTACAAGAACATATTCCTAGGAGAATGTTCTCGGCTGACCAGGCTTGTACTTGATTGCCTGCAAAAACTGGAGAAAAACCCTTTTGATCTGATGCTATATCCAAAATGGTAATCGCCGCAGAGGTAATCCGGGGTAGTGCAAAATTACTTCAAGATGTGGATCTTGATATAAACTCAAAAATGTTGATTGAATTATTTAAAGGGGCACAAGATGTACAAGACAGAAAAAAAGAACTTGAAATGATGCTCAGTAGATTTAGGGTATTGGTAAACAGAACTCCATCTAGATCAGGTCTTGTCTGAACCGGATTTAATTAAAGACAAAGACTAGTGTCATGTAAATCAATATAGGTAGCGATTTTGATAGTGAAATAGTTGACAAAAGCCGAATACGAGAAATTACTAAAGAATATTCAGGATAAAGTATCTCAAACCAAGACTGGTTCTACATCAAGATTTGAACTTCCTAAAGTGGATATCATGTGGCAAGGTAACAGAACATTTTTCAGAAACTTTTCAGAATTTCCAAAAATACTACGAAGAGATCCTGAAAAGCTTCTACAATACCTCTCAAAGGAGTTTGCAACTCCAGCACAATTTGGAGGTGACAAGGCAGTTTTTGTAGGTAAAAAAGATCCTCATGAATTTTCAGCTCTTTTGAATAGATATCTCAAGGAGTATGTGGAATGTCCTACTTGCAAAAGTCCTGATACTCGAGTCGAAAAAGAAAACAGGGTGACTCTACTCAAATGTGAAGCATGTGGAGCCAGATCTCCACTCAAGGGTCAATATGCGTAAATGAATTTTGCAGTCAAACAAGTGAACCAACAGCGAAATAGGATGCTGAATATTTGTGACGCTGAATTAGTTGGTAGAACGCTTAGACAGTCTGATCTGGAGATACGCATTACAAAGAGTTACTATGGAGACCGCGTAGTTGATGAAAGAGAGGCAGAATCGCTTCTACGCAATTCTTCAATAATCAACATGGCAGGTAAAAAAACAATTGATCTTTCAATTAAAATGGGAATAGGATCTGCAAAAGGCGTAAAAGAAATTGAAGGAGTTCCTTTTCTCATAGTTTTCAAGTTTTGAAAATACAACGATTATATACATACTGAACACATTGTTGTCTGAGAATTTTGGGTAAGCGAAAAGTACTAAACGAAAGTGAATTGAAAGAAATGCAGTTACCAGGAGAAGGTGAACTGTTAGGACGAGTTGTAAAACTTTTGGGTAGTGATCACATACTTGTAAGATGTACTGATGATAAGACAAGAATGGGAAGAATTAGAGGAAAATTAAAAAGAAAAATCTGGATACGAGATAATGATGTTGTAACAATTGCTCCTTGGGATTTTAAAGCAGACGATCGTGGAGACATTACTTGGAGATATACACTATCCCAAGTTGAAGTGTTAAAACAAAAGGGACTCTTACCGCAAGATTTCTAACAGCAATCAATTTTACAAGGTTCGTATTACTAGCTGTGTTGTCATTAGGAGCAAATCAAAGTGATTGAAAATTCTGCAGATGAATTCAAAGATGATGTCATAGAAGAAAATGATCTGGATTTATCTGAAATGACCGACGAATCAGAAGATTCTGTCACTGACGAACCCGAAGATTCAACTACTGAAGAATCTGATCTTGGACTCCAAGACAAATTGGCAAAAAAAATGAACCTCAGGCTTGCTGGAAAAGAAAGAGGACGAAAAACCGAGAAGGATGTATTTGACAAAGACAAAGTGCTCGAGGCAGTCTTTGATAAATCAACTGTGATGATTCTCTCACGGATGATAAATAATGGCATTATTTCATATGTGAATGGCGCGGTGGGTGCAGGAAAAGAGTCTCAAATGTATTGGGCAGTTGATCCATCCGGCCTAGACCTTGCAGTAAAAATTTATCTTGTAACCACATCTAACTTTAAGAAACGTTATCCTTACCTCATCGGAGATCCAAGGTTTACCAGAATAAAACGAGGCACCAGATCTCTTGTAGAGTTGTGGGCAAAAAAAGAATTTCGTAATTTGAGCAAATCTTTTAACTCTGGAATTCCATGTCCAGAACCAGTAACCGTGGTAAAAAATGTTCTAATAATGAAATTTGTAGGATCCGAGGGTGTCCCCTGTCCCACATTGGTTGAATCAGAGGTAAACTATGCTGATTATGAAAAGACAATAGAAATCATTTCAGATCTGTATCAAAAAGCAGAACTTGTTCATGCCGACCTTTCAGAATATAATATTTTCAAGACAGAAGAAGGACCGGTAGTTTTTGATTTTGGTTCTGCGGTAGATATAAGGCATCCCAAAACAAAAGAATTTCTTGAAAGAGATATTAGTAATATTACTAGATTCTTTGTTAAGAGAGGACTAACAGTGGACAATCCAATTGACGTATTTGAGAGGGTTACAAAATGATCTTTGAAAAAATTATCTTAATTCCAGTTGATCGTGTTGGAGTATTGATTGGCAAAGCTGGAAAGATAAAAACCAAAATAGAAAAAATCTGCTCTGTTTCATTGACCATTGACGGTCAAACAGGCGAGACAGTCATAAAGGGAGTGGGCGACGTTGAAAATATAATGCCATTTAAGGCTGAAGAAATTGTGCTGGCCATAGGTCGAGGATTCTCAGCAGAAAACGCCATGCGTCTTGTTCAAGAGGAAACCTCATTGCATGTAATGGACTTGAGACAATTTGCTGGCAAGTCACCTGCACAAATTGAGCGAATAAAGAGCAGAATAATAGGAGAAGGCGGCCGTGTTAGGAAAAACATTGAAGATCTAAGCGGTGCCAAAGTATCTGTTTATGGTAGAACTGTAGCCATAATTGGAGACGGTACACAGCTAAAATCTGCCGTAAACGCAATAACCTCAATTTCAAGTGGTAGTACTCATGGAAAAGTTTACAACGATTTACAAGAATCAAGGCGTAGACAAAAGTTAGAAAAACTTCAACTTTGGGAAGGAGGAAACATACTTGAGTAAAGAAGTCTTTAGCCAAATATCTCCAAGTGAGTTCTTTTATAGAAATAGAGACCTTGCAGGATTTAGTAATCCCTCCAGATCACTTTACACTTCGGTTAGAGAATTTGTAGAAAACGCACTTGATGCATGTGACCATAAAAAAATACTTCCT
>CAMLDG010000107.1 GCA_946478655.1 uncultured Nitrosotalea sp. | reverse complement strand
TGCAGAACTATCAAGCGGCATTGGAGTATTAGAAGAATATATCAAATCAAAACCGGACATTGTTTTGCTTGACATGGCAATGCCAAAAAAAGATGGTTTATCAGTACTCAAAGAAATTATTTCACACAATCCACAAGCCAAAGTAATCATGATTTCAGCTAGTGACAACCAAGAGACCATAAAAGAATGCATCAAAGCAGGCGCTAACACATATATTTTAAAACCATTTAATTTTCAAGAAGTTCTGAAAATAATTAATAATGTAATACAATCATAGACTAACTGATTTGTATCCAGCACTTGTAACCCATTTTGCTTTTTCTAGTTGGAATCGGTTGCTGCACCTAACACATATGTAATCTTGAGATGGATCAGAAAATTTGTTTCCGCAATCATGGCATATGTAATAATTATCAATAGACTTGTAATCAACACCTATGATCTTTATCTCTTTTTGACATTTTGGGCACTTGTTTTCTTTGTAGGAATCTTCAATTGAGACATTTCCACATTTGAAATGTTCAATCAACTTGCCTTGAACAAAATTAGTGCTTTTACAGGCAGGACAGAAGAAATTTGGAAGAACTCGTACAGAATCACACTGTGTACAAGAGACTTCTTTTATTTCAGAAAGTTTCATTATCTTTTTTTCATTTTCAAGATGTAAAAGATGGTTTTCCAGCAAATCTTTTTCAGTTTTGGAGTATTCTGCAAGTCTTGCAAAACTTATCCTAGAAGAAGATTTTAGATGCAAGATTATTCTTTCAATATCACCTGATGGTTTTTCCTCAAGAATAGATTGTTCCTTTTCCAGTGTCTCAAATACATTTTTTAGATTCTCATATCTTATTGGTTTTTCAATATACAGATACGCCCCACCACGCATAGAATTTTTTACCTGTTCATCAGACTTGGAGTCTGCAGTTTCAAGAATGATTTTTGCGTCAGGACGTATTGCAAATATGCCAGCCATCACTGCATTTGCATCCATGTCAGGGAGATGAAAATCAAGTAATACTATTGGTCGCTTACCGTCCTTTTCAAGATCGGAGAACATTTGAATTCCAGCTTTTCCGCTATCACAAGTCTTTACATTTTCATATCCCAATTTTTTTAGAAAGTCCCTCAACAGGAGTGTTATAGCCATACTGTCTTCAATTATCAAAACATCATTTTTGCTGCCAGTCACAGAAGTGTCCAGCACATTGTACTATATTATTTCTTAGATACAGTTATGATTAAAAGGTGCCAAAAATGAGTACACCTGTGGAAAAATACGTTGTAGATACTAGTATCATAATAGATGGTGAAATTACCAAGCTAATCGAGGCCGGTACACTGACAAATTGTGAGATAATAATACCGGTTGCGGTTTTAGACGAATTACAGTCACAGGCATCTCAGCACAAAGACTATGGCTTTGTGGGACTCGAAGAGATAAAGAAAATTCGTGAGCTGGCAGACAAGAACAACATAACACTAAGGTTTGAGGGAGAGCGCCCAAGCATGGACGACATCAAACTTGCAAGACATGGCAGGATTGATGCAATAATAAAAGACATTGCAAAAAAGAATGGTGCTACATTTTATACAGCAGATTACGTACAGGCCCTTGTAGCACAAGCAGAGGGTGTAAAGACAAGTTATTCAAAACCTCAGGTCAAGATTTCAGACCTAGAGTTTGAAAAATATTTTGACAGTCAAACAATGAGTATTCACCTAAAGGAAGGAACATTGCCACTTGCAAAAAGAGGTAAACCGGGAGCATTTTCTCTTACAGAAGTAGGAGAGACATTGTTGACAAAGGAATACTTGGAAGGGATAACAAGTGAAATCCTAGAAGCATCAAGAGCTACACAACTTGGCATAATAGAGATATCAAAATCCGGTGTACTTGTAATTCAGTACAAAGATTATAGAGTCGTTGTCACGCATTCGCCATTTTCAAACAGCTATGAGATTACAATAACTCATCCAATAGTAAAGATGTTATTAGACCAGTATACAATCTCTGAAAAATTAATGCAGCGACTTTCTGAAAAAGCAGAAGGAATATTGATTTCAGGATCACCTGGTTCTGGAAAGAGTACACTAGCATCAAGCCTTGCAGATTATTATTCATCAAAAGGCAAGATAGTAAAGACATTCGAGTCCCCAAGAGATTTACAGGTAAACAAAAAGGTAACACAGTACACGCATCTTGAGGGAAGTTTTGAAAATGCTGCAGACATACTTCTTCTTGTAAGACCAGATTATACAATATTTGATGAGGTTAGAAGATATCAGGATTTCAGAGTGTTTTCAGACCTAAGACTTGCAGGAGTAGGCATGGTAGGAGTTGTTCATGCACATGCTCCACTTGATGCAATACAGAGATTCATAGGAAAAGTTGAGCTTGGAATGATCCCTCACATATTGGATACAGTTGTCTTTGTCAAGGCAGGTCAGATATCAAAGGTGTACGAGTTGGAGTTCAAGGTCAAGGTTCCCAACGGAATGACAGAGCAGGACTTGGCAAGACCAGTAATTGAGATTAGAAATTTTGAGGACCATAACCTAGAGTATGAAATTTACACATATGGTGATGAAAACATTGTCATACCAATATCAAAGGAGAATAAAAGTGGCGGTATTGAAAAACTGGCTGAGGCAAAAATCAGGGACACCATACGCAGATTTGATTCTGATGCAGAAATTGAGATCTTGTCAAACAACAGCATACGAGTTAGAGTGGACAAGGAATCTATGCCATCAATCATAGGAAGAGGAGGAGCAACAGTGAATGATCTTGAAAAGACATTGGGGGTTCACATTGACGTAGAGCCAAAAGAAGGCGGATCTTCAAGGGGCGGAGAATGGTTTGAAATGTCAGAGTCGGGAAATAATTTTGTTTTAGAAGTGGACATATCAAAATCTGGCATGGATGCCGAAGTCTATGTCAATGGCAAAAATATCACATCTACCAGAGTAGGAAAGAATGGCAGAATAATAATTCCAAAAAAATCTAGTGCAGGAAAAAGATTGATTGGTGCAGTAATGTCAAAAGACGATATCACAATAACTGTACACGACTAGCTACTGGAAATTATCAAGAATTTTTGGATTTGATTTTAGAAAGGTAACAAACTTTCGTAATTGTTTTATTGTCTGAGGATTTAGGTGATGTTCTATTCCTTCAACATCCTGGTTTGCTATTTCATGGTTAATACCAAGCATCCTAAAGAACTCTAGCAGCGTACCATGCTTTTGTCGTACTGCGTCGGCAAG
>CAMLDG010000106.1 GCA_946478655.1 uncultured Nitrosotalea sp. | reverse complement strand
GTGTAGGCGTTGCAACGTTTGCAGACAGCCAGATTCGCGTCAAAAAAGGTGTTGGCAAGGTAGACCAAGTAAACAACAGATCAAACTTGCAGACATTACCTGGCAATATAGGAATAGGACACACAAGATGGGCAACACATGGAAGGGTAAATGAGACAAATGCTCACCCGCACATGTCAAGCTCAGGTGAGATTGCAATTGTACATAACGGCATAATTGACAACTATAAGGAATTAAAGGAGATTCTTCAAAACAGAAAATATTTTTTCAAAAGCGAAACAGATAGCGAGATCATTGCAAATCTTTTGCAATATCATTATGATATAACAAAAGACATCAAGAGATCAATGATTAAAACCGTAAGTGAACTCAAAGGAGATTATTCATTTGTGGCAGTTTTCTCAGATGGCACACTTGCCGCTGCCAGATTTCATGAGCCGCTCATAATTGGTGTTGGAAAAAAAGGATATTTCATTTCTAGTGATGTTTTAGGATTCATAGAACATACAGACGAGGCGATATACCCAGACAATGGCGAAGTTGTAATAATTAATTTTGGTGGTATCGAACTATTTGATTTTGCAGGAAATCCAGTAGTACACCATCTCACAAAAATATCAAAAGAGTTTGCAGACGTATACAAGGGCGATTATGCACACTTTACATTAAAAGAGATTTTTGAGCAACCCAATTCAGTATTGAGGGCAGGAGACAACACAAGGCCAGAGATTGAAGCATTTGCAGGAGCTATAAGAGACTCTAGTCAAATATACATCACAGGTAGCGGCACAAGCTATAATGCAGCGCTTGTTGCAAAACATCTATTTTTAAAATATGGCAAAAAAAAGATAGATGCAATAATTTCAAGCGAGGCACGATTTTATCCAGATTATTTTGACAGCAGGTCTACTCTCATAGCATTATCCCAAAGCGGTGAGAGTGCAGACGTCATAGAAGCAGTAAAGATAGCAAAAGACAACGGCGCAGAAATACTATCAATTATCAATACAATGACTTCATCGCTTGCACAAATTTCATCAATTTCGGTAGGTCTAAACTGCGGACCGGAGATCGGTGTTGCCGCAACCAAGAGTTTCACCTCCCAATTGTCAGTCATCTACAAAATTGCAGACATGGTCTGCGACAAACAGATAGAATTTGATTTGAAGAAAATATCAGATTCCATGAGTAAAATATTAGAGTCTAGCTCAAAAGTTCAAAAAACTGCGCGAATCCTAAAACATGCATCAGACATTTACATAATTGGAAGAGGAATTCATTATCCAATTGCACTAGAGGCAGCATTGAAGCTAAAAGAACTGACATACATACACGCCGAAGGCCTGCCAGGTGGAGAGCTAAAGCATGGGCCGCTGGCCCTGATGGATTCAAATTCTTTTGTAGTTGTGATAAACCCTAATGATTCAACATATAGTGATACACTGACTTCGGCAAGGGAGATAAAAGCAAGAGGCGCCAAGATAATAGGCATATCAGATATTGAAAGCGATGTCTATGATCATTGGATTGAGATACCAACAATTAATGAATCATCATATCCATTTCTTGAGATTGTGCCAATCCAGCTTCTTGCATACTATGCTGCACTAGAAAACGAAACTGACCCTGACTATCCAAGAAACCTGGCAAAGTCAGTCACAGTCAAGTAAACTGACCAGAAAATACAAACAAATCTTATAGAACATTTTGAGCAAAACAAGATAACGTAGAACCGTCAAAGTAGTAATGATGTTCAAGATACTTTTCAAAGCGGACCCAACCAAAGGCTGGTCAATCGTGTACAGTTTCATAGGAGGTGAAACCTATTCATTCAATTAGTGATTCTTCTCACATAGCAGAACAATCAAGTTTTCATACTCCTACATGCGTAGCATGCAAGAAGACAATACACTTTGACGCAGGCGATACAATCAATGGCGACAAATGGTATCATGGTGCATGTTGGACGGTACTGAAGAAACAGGAAATTCTCTGCTAGAACTTGAAAGAATCAATTCCAGATATTTTTTGTCTCACAATATTTATCACATTCGACATTATCCGATATTGTCATATATTAGCCAGTCAAATACCAGTCAATGCCGCACTTAACAAATAATCAATCAGATTTTGCAAACGGGAACATACCAAATGATCTTGTAAATTTCCTCAGACAAGATACCTATTCTCTAATAATAAAGGGATATGCAGGAACAGGGAAAACCACTCTTGCACTTACAATTTTAAGTGAGATGCGGATTAAGACAAATTGTCTTTACATATCCACCAGGATATCACCTGATCAGCTCTTCCAGTATTATCCATGGCTTGAAGAATCATTTGGCGGTTCAAGAAAAACAAAACTGACTGAACCTACAGGAAGTGTAGACAATTCACTAGTCTTTGTCGATGCAAGACTTGACGAGCCAGGTTCTCTTTTTGAACGTATTACAAATGAACTGATGGATGTAAAGGCGCCAACAATAATTATCGATACATGGGATGCAATCGGATTTTTCATGGACAAAGAAGCTTTGATGAATAATGCCCGAGTGTTACAGACATGGAGAGAGAGATCTGGCGCAAAATTAATTTTTGTTACAGAGTCTCCAGAGGATACTACGTTTGATTTTCTAGCAGATGGTGTAATAGAACTAAAACAAGAATATCACAACAACAGAAAAGTCAGGCAGATTCTCTTGTCAAAATTACGAGGATCCAGAATAAACAGGCCAACTTGTATCTTCTCTCTTAATGATGGAATATTTCGAAGCTATGCGCGCTATGAGCCAAAAGAATTTACCAATATTACAATTTCAGGAGAGCATTTAAGACAAGCAGATCAAAATCTGAACGTAAATTCACACATTCCGTCAGGATACGAAGAGTTGGATGAGTTGTTAGGGGGCGGATTCCCAAGCAGCGGAATAGTCACGTTGGAACTTGACACTCATGTAAATACTAGAGTTGCAATGGCATTTCTCAATAAAATAATTGCAGGTTTTGTGCATCGTGGTAATCCCATCTTATTCCAACCATTTGAGGGAGTAGAACCAGAACACATAAGTGAATTTCTAAAACTCAAACCAAAGCTAAAACCAAAAGGAACAATCGAGATATTATCAAATGGAAGTAAAGCAAAGATTGCAGAATACCTATCAAGTCCCAAGTATAACGAGAACAAGAAAAGATTACAGGATTTTCAGAATACTGTGCTCAAGCTCAAAACTAGACACAAACAGGGATTACTCAGCATAGTAGGCTCAGACATT
>CAMLDG010000105.1 GCA_946478655.1 uncultured Nitrosotalea sp. | reverse complement strand
ATCCCTGTTCCAGGCCATAAACATGGGAGAGTATGTTGTATTTCATGTGACAAAACTTGACAAATTTACAGGCGAGCAAATAATTGCACTTGATGTGCTTGGGAAAAAACAAGGCATACTTTCTCATTCTTTTGATGTTGACAAGAACACGTTACTATCTATGATAAAGGGAACGGTTGTAGAACAGTACAAACTGGTTGAACCTGAAAACCTCAAAAAAGAGATTGACTTGCTAGAACCCGTATCTAAAGATGGAACTCCTTTGATTGTAATTGATCACTGCTTTGACGTAAAAGGTGTAGGCACGGTAATTCTTGGCAAGATAACGCAAGGAAAGCTCAAAGTATATGAAAACTTGAAACTTTTTCCAAAAGGAACTGATATTGTAGTAAAATCAATTCAAATGCATGATGATTCTGTTGAGGATGCAGTATGTCCAGCAAGGGTGGGTCTTGCAGTAAAAGGTGCAGGGCCAGATGATGTTCAGAGAGGAGATGTGCTTTGCATGCCAAATACAATGCAGGTTTCACAAGAAATAGAAATTGATTACACTCAAAGTAAATTCTTTAAAGACAAAGTCTCGGAAAACCAAATGTTTCTTGCAAGTATTGGTCTGCAAATACGACCTGTCAAAATTGTGTCACTTGATCCAATGAAACTCTCACTTGGAAAACCCACCGTCTATGAAAAAGGAGATACATGTGTTATCTTAAAACCCGAATCTACCACCATACGTATTGTGGGAAGCGGAAAGATAACAAAATAATTTCATACCAAGTTCACTAAAATAGATCTACCAAGTAAACACATTTGTAGAATTTGGCTCTAGTTGATACGGTTGCACTTACTTCATGGTCTGTTGTTACAGCAGTTTGCATGGCAGTCATAGGTTTGGCCTACATACGGTTTACTAGAAAAAAGAAAAATGAGTCAAATCCATCTTGAAAAGAAAGGCCTGAGGGGGCTTGTAATTGCCGAGAGCTTCAAACCACATGATAAGCGGTCAAGACTTGCAGGCATTGTAATGCGCCGGGATTTTGTAATTGACGGATTTATTTTTGGTCATTGTACCATTGGAGGAGATGATGCGACAAATTCTATTCTTAAAATGTACTCAAAACTTGGACGCGATGACATTAATTTTGTCTTGATATCTGGGCTGATAATTGCAATGTATAATGTCATAGATGTTGTTACAATTCACAAACAAACTGGTCTGCCCATAATTGGTGTAACCTATGAAGACTCTCAAGGAATAGAATCTGCAATAAAACATCACTTTCCTGATTCATATGAGCAAAAAATTGAGAAATACCGCAAACTTGGCAGACGATCTAAGGTTCGATTGCATACTGGATATGATATCTATCTGAGAACTGAAGGATGTACTACAAAAGAGGCACAGAAATTGCTAGATCATTTCACTCTTCAGGGCACTGTTCCAGAACCACTACGGGTGGCACAGCTTTTGGCAAAATCTCTATAATGTTACTTTCTTTCTTCTTTTGTTACTTTCCAGTCTCCGTGTCCAAGTCTTGATGATTCAAACTCAATTTGCCCAACTGTCCTGTCGCCTTTTTTGACCATCCCGTATTCATTTTTTGCAATCTTTACCAACAGTTTTCTCGTCTTGTAACCACCTTCTATGACTTTGATCTTGAATCTCTTACTTGCCCTCATTGTTATTTCTCTTGCAGCCTTTGGATCACCTATCAATGAAAACATTTCAAATGATCCAAAGTTCTTTGTTTGAATTTCATAATTGTATAACCTCGCTTCAAACTTCCAGCCCATCTTCTTTGCTTCCTCATTCATCCACTCTACTGCCTGTGAACCATATCCCTTTTCAACTCCAAAAGTCTCCGAGTCCATATGTGTTGTCTTGACTGATCAGTTGAATATAACTCAAAACAAATAATCTGAATAATATTATTAGTTAGAGTCCAATACGGATTGTGTGAAACGTACAGCTGCTGATATAAGAAAATCAATTGAATCAAACTGGAAGGAATATCTCTCACGTTATGGCAACTTATTTTCATCTAATCACATTGATGGCTCTACTCCACCCTCTGTCTTTGTTGGTGCATATGGATACCCAAAAGTTCTGGTGGGACCAATGTTGCCTCCTGTCCATGGGGATACAATGATCCTGGATTCACCGGAAAAATGGACTGGAAAGAGTCTTGAGGATATAGTAAACTATAGACTAAGTTTGGTTCGGGGTATCAAGCCAATAAAAGTAGGTGATGTCGGTCAAAGATACATTGAAAGTCTTCAGGAGATGTCCATGTCTGAAAGATCAACTGATACCGAACTGGAACTTGTAAAAAATGCGTCTCCCATAGTCTCAGTTGACGGAGACAGTCCTATCTTTGGGCCCATTGGGGAGATAAAGTCTGCCAAATTTGCAAGCTCGTCTTCTGACAAAAACATACAGCGCACATATTATGACAAGGATCTTTTGGCCCAAGACGCAATGGTGGACCTGTACAATCGAGGAATAGAGATCTCACGAATCCAAAAATGTTTCAGTATCGGGATGTTTGGCAAGGACCGAAAACTTGTTCCAACTAGGTGGAGCATTACGGCAACAGATGATGTTGTTTCAAAATCTCTTGTGGACAAAATAAAAGAATATCCAATCCTGGATACGTCTCTAGTATTTTCGTATAATCATCTGGGTAACTTTTTCTCGGTAATTATATTTCCAAGCAGATGGATGTTTGAGATGCAAGAAGCATGGTATGATGAACAAGGAAATGTTGGATTTGGTTCTGATTTTGAAGACATCAAGGGATTAAAACACTATCCAGAAACTGCCGGAGCACATTTTGCCTCAAGGCTTGCAGTCTCTGAATATCTTGTAGAAAACAAGATTCAAGCAGCGGTGATGGTGCTTCGTGAAATAAGGCCTGAATATGCAGTGCCAGTTGGTGTCTGGCAAGTACGAGAAGGAGTCCGCATGGCCATGAAACAAAAACCGTTAGAAGTTCCCCATTTTCAAGAGGGACTTGATATTGCATGCAAGGGCTTAAGCATTGGAAAAAAAGAATGGCTTGCACACAGTAAACTGTATTTGGCAAAAAAACAAAAATCGATCTCAGATTTTTTCTAGTTACTAGAGTTTTTATTTAACGCAATTTGGACTTAATTTGTTGCAAAACAAAAGCATCATCTTTGCACTGGCAATACTTGCGTCTCCTGTGTTATTTGCATTAGTTGTATTTCCTAATACGTTTAGTCTTGGATGGAACCAAGGCAGAGGTGGATTTCTTTTTGCTATGGCATTCATCGCAGCAGAACTAATT
>CAMLDG010000104.1 GCA_946478655.1 uncultured Nitrosotalea sp. | reverse complement strand
TGTTGTTTTGTATTTTCATGTTATTGAATGAACGGTACAAGAAATAATAGATAACTCTTGAGGTGAAGAATTCCGAAAAATTCCGAATATGCAATCATTTGCAAACGCATGTAAACAAAAAATCTACCATAATCAGTATTGATTTGATTGAAACAGTTAGAAAATCAGGGATCTAGTATCTTACAATAGCTTGCTTCTTTGGCATTACATTAAACATGACAAGGTTGTTGTCAATGTTATAATCTACTTTTTCTGATATCTTCTCAAGGACTGTTATATTGTAATCAGCAAGGAATCTAGACCATTTTATTCCTCTGTTGTGATGCAAGATCATCTTGTGTTTGACGTCAACTGTATGCTTGAAAGAGTACCATCCAGAGTACCTGCCAAACTTTTTGTAGTATGATTCAATGACATCGTTGAACTCTACCTTGCCACCAAAAAGCGATAATATCATACCGAAATTTTTAGTCGACTGCTCTAGCGCTATTTCATGTAGTACATCAGGACTCGTTTTGTTCAAAATTGATTGAAAACATGGTTCTGCTATTGTGACAGTTCCAATTGTTTGCAAAGGAAGATCAAATGTTAACCACTTTTTCATGAGCCTGGCAAGTAATGCGCTAGGAGACACATCCAGGTTTGAAGCCTCCGTATCAAATGATGCAGTCATATCCTCTGGCAAGCTGTACGACCTGCGCACCGATCTGTGTTTAGATTCTTCCATCAAGTCTTTGTCTTCCAGTCATAACAATATAGTTAACATCTGTACGGTTCAAGAGAGGCTCAAACATTTGATCACGTACGGGACACTTTCTATTTAAGGATGACGTACGATATTTACTATACAATATTAGAGATTCATAGGAACAAGTTTTCATTGATTTTTACCTGTAATTTATGGCCGATGTCCATGATTGATTGATCATACCTGTATATTCACACAGCATATCGCAGTTATTGTAAAACATGTACGGTACTTTACATAGATCATTAATAAGATGATAGGATTAAAGTGGAGACAAGTGATTCATTGTGAGCACAAGTGAGCACAGATATTTTAATAAAATAATTAAATCGTAAGAGAAGATGCCAGTGTTAGAAAAATAAATTACAAACTAGTGATATAACTTTTCAAAGTTTCTACAAATAATTTATCAACTACCAGATACAACTTGAATTATTGCCACGAAAAGAATACCGTACCATAACAGTAAAGGCTGAAACATTTCGAAGGTTCTTGAAGGAAAAATATAAGCCAAAATTATGGACCATAGCATCAACAATAGTACATTTCTTGATCTTCTACTTGCAAGACAGCAGGATGAATTTTATCGCATCAAAAAAAATCACTGATTCATAGAAATCCATGCAAAACAGCATATTTATCCCATTTGAGTCCCATATGCAAACCTGCATACATTATGCAATTTTGCATATCACATCTGGACTTCTTCATATCCTAATTAGTAGCAATAATTTCTATTATTTTGGTACTGTTATGAAAAGGCGTTGTAATTATGGTACCTTTGGATGTACTAGTCTCATGTAGTTCAGCCATTTTGCCATTGATTAACAGTCCATGACTTTTGTGATGATTATCCCATGACATGAAATCAGTCAAGACTTTTGGTATAGTGATTGTTAGATTTCCATCGTCTGTTGTTTGCATGGTAATTAAGATACTTGATGCAGCCCAATCGAATTTGAATTCAAGTATTTTACCACCATTTGTGATTGTACTGTTTAAAAGATCTACATTTGTAATATATGGACTTTGAATATATCCCCATTTAATTTCAGTTAATCTAAGTAGTGTTGAAGGCTTTACACATGCAGGAGAGCCATCTTCTGATTTCATTATGCGTACAAAACCATCTATACACACTACATTTTCTGATAATATTCCTGCTTTAATCTGCTTGAGAGGGGAATCTGGAATTAGAATTGGAGCTTTTATTGTCTCAGCAAAAGAGGAATAGTTATTTGAAGAAAAAAATGCAATAGCTAAAAAACTCATTAACAATATAGGAAATATTTGCCTTGTCATACTTTCTTCATAACTGAAACTCTAATAAATTTTAATAAATTATTTATAAAAAAATTAGTAAAGATTATTTTCACGTTACAAATGATATATTTTCTCATTAGTTTCATCTACTGCTAGACAAGTCTGTAACGCGCTTATTACATATTTGCCATTAGCAGCTGGGACTTGCGAAGTGGGGTTGCCGCTAGAATCTAAATATTTTACAGTGTTGAAATCAATATCAACAAACTGGTCATAATACGTGCAATAGTTGGTGTTCACGGCTGTTTCATGTTTTAGAGCATTTTTGTCAGTCGTCGAAGAAGTAGCGAGTGTTTGATTTGGTGCACCAGAAATAGTAACATCATACATTTCATTATCAGTCCAATTATTGTAAATTGCATGCCAAGAACTTCCTACTTTCTTCAGTGTCAAACCTAATGACTTGTTTGGGGGAGGATGTGAAAGTGATTGATATGCTCCGCTGCCATTATAACCACACCAGAAGTACCAACCTGCCGATAGACCACTGATACTCGTAACATAAGTAATACTTGCTTCAACATATCCACCTCCAGTTAAGAATCCAACAATATTCCCTGCAGTAGCCCATTTGTCTCCAGTTCCAGGAATGTTGTCAGAAACTCTTTGTATGCCATTTGGTCCAACCCAAGTTGCTTTAAAACCATATACACCTGTAGAATCAGGGAAAGCCTTGTAGATGACTGCTGAATAGACTACCATTTTCTTTTATCATCCGCTTTA
This sequence comes from uncultured Nitrosotalea sp., assembly GCA_946478655.1. The sequence goes on along the minus strand of CAMLDG010000104.1, from coordinate 618 downwards.
TTTTTCATGTTTATTAAAATCATTATTAGATACATGTACGGTACTTGCTAATAAGACTTGCTTACTGATCAGTCAGTACGATCTGGTAAGTATCACTTGGTAAGTATTGTCCAGTACTTACCGTTAAGTAATGGACAACAAACAGACGCATAACAAACTGTTTTACACTACTGATAGTCTTATTTATATTGAAACTAGAGATGAGAGTATCATACAGTAACTGATAGAATTTGTTCTCAGACCTTGCCAAATCAGATCTTCAAATTTTGATCAGGTACCGGATGCATTCTACGTAAAGTTGAGGTATGTTTTCCATTATCACATACAATGCATCCATAGAACATATTTTCATAAAATTTCTACCAAGATTTTCGTTGTGACATATCAATACAGAAAGAAATATGCGATTGTCTTATCTAGTTGGACTTGAGATATATGGCACACATTGTCTTACGATAAAGAAGGTCGGAGAATGTACGTTACATTATCTGAAGATGTTGCCAAGTTGTTAGAAGATGAGGCAGAAGAAAGTGGCATTGCACCGGACAAGCTCTTGGAGAATATAATAACAAGAGCGGCAACGTTTGACATTCCCCTGTCAAAAATTGACATGGTCGA
>CAMLDG010000103.1 GCA_946478655.1 uncultured Nitrosotalea sp. | reverse complement strand
TATCTCTGTTCTTCTGAGCCTCTTGCTTTCTTGCTGTCCTCGCTTAGCTGTTTTAATTTTGTAATTAGACTGTTCATTGCATTTACTCGGTTAATTTGCTCTTGTATGATTTCATCAAAAGCATCTTCGGGTGCAATTGCAGTACACATGATTGGTTTGCTTTTTGATATTATTGCTATTTTTTTTCTTTCAAGTTTTAGTAGCGTTGGATAAACCTTGGTTCTTGGTAGGTTGGAATAATATGCAAGCTCACCTGCGGAAATCGTACCTTTTGTAATCAATGTGACGTATGCCTGGGCTTCATATTTGCTCAATCCAAACTCTTCGAGGCTTACGGCTAGGTCTTGACCTTTAACCATGAGTGGAATTAACAAGTTGGAAGGTAAACTGAATAGCTAAATTCATTGAACAAAGATTCGAAAAAATACTAAGCTGTATCTTCTGCCAGTGTTACCATGGTTACACCACTTGATGTAACAAGGCCCGTATAAGTACAAAGTCATGTCTCTTTCTTGGGAATGAATCAATCAAAATGGGTAATAGAAAATCAGAGTAAAAGCCAACTTGTACGTGCAAGTACCATAAAACCAAGAATAGACTATGCAACTGAGATTGTCGATAGCCTTCTTGATGTTCTGGTACAGCATCGACATGATGTGACTCAAAATAATATTGATTTGTACAAGCGACTTGACAAGGACTGTACAACACTTGCTACACTTGAAAAACAGGTGCGATATGAGCTTGAATTGTCTTATACTATAGGATCTTTGAGGCAGATAAGACGAAGCCTTGACTGTATAGTTGGGCTTGGAAACGTACCTACTGTCCTATCCCCTACTATCTCTGTTGTAAGGACAATCCGGTCTAAACTCTTGGCGCTAATGCCTGCCATGGATTTTCAGTTGGGAGAATTATCACTATTGCTAGGCGGAATAATAATTGACGCAGCACACTTGGGAAGTACAACACTAGACTTTGCCAAGGCAAATGAGGTCTCAAGCAGGCTCTTAGATGAAGCTAAATTGATCGCCGACTCTAAAATAAACAAGCAGTTCCCTAATCTAGATTTCTGGTAAGGCTTGAGCACATATGATTAATTTTACAAAGAGTGATGGCCAATTTGATTTGTCTGGGCATTTAGACAAGATAAGGACACTATCTTCAAAGATTGATACAAAAATATCTCAAAAAGACAAGGATGTGTCTGATACTTTTATCGAGACGTTATCTGTTGAGGAACTAAAAGACATTAGACAGATAATGCATGCATCTGAATATTTGCTTACAAAATACAAAGACAAGAAAGAGATCAAGTCATTTTTACAAGAATTCATTGAAATTATACTCAATGCAGCAAACTCTGTTAATGGAATGAAAGATGAGCTTGAGGATTTGGTTATATCTGCAGAATTTGCATTGCATCAGATTCAGACACTTCATGAAGACGTGGCTGGAAACCTTGCCTTCCAGAAAGTGTCTCAGACCAAGATTGACGATTTCAAGATACCGTCTCTTTTAGATACGCTTGCCCCGGTACCGGAACCTGTAAAAATGGTGCCTGTAAAGACCGAAGTTTCCATACCTGAGGTTGGTTCAATTAATTTAACAAATTCTGCTAGACGAGTTAACACTGGTGATTACCTTGGAAGAACTGCAGTCGAGATATAGTTGATGATATTATGAGTCTAGCCCCACAAGAATTAGAAAATAGTGCAAGCAAATTTGCAGCAGAAGCAATAAAACTTGATTCACAAGGTGCCAGAGGAATGGCAATTGCAAACTATCAGAGAGCAATTGAATCACTTGTTAAATTAATCCAACTTTATCCTGAAAACAAACTAAACAAAGTATACCAAGAAAGAACTGCAGCATACCAGAATCGTATCAAGGCCCTACAGATGAACAATGTAGAGTTAGAGCCAGCAGTAGATCCAAAGGCAACTCCTGAAGAGCAAAAACAGTCTCTTACTAAAAATGAACTAGACTCGCTTATTATGAAAGAAAAACCAAATGTAACATGGGAAGAAGTTATCGGTTTAGAGGATGCAAAAAATGCTTTACGAGAATCAATCGTATATCCTGCAAAAAGGCCAGACCTGTTCCCACTTGGATGGCCAAGAGGAATTTTGCTTTATGGACCTCCGGGATGTGGCAAGACCGTCATTGCAGCAGCTACTGCAAATGAGATTGATGGTTACTTTATCAACGTAGATGCAGCATCAATGATGAGCAAATGGCTAGGTGAAGCAGAGAAAAATGTTTCAAAGTTATTCCAGATGGCAAGAGGTTTGGCAGAAAAAGAAGGACTTCCAGTTATACTGTTCATTGACGAAGTAGATTCACTTCTTGGCAACCGTAACAGTGAGATTGGTGGAGAGATTCGTGTCAAAAACCAATTCCTGACTGAAATGGATGGCATAAACGGAAAAGGAAAAGACCTAAAACTCTATGTCATTGGTGCTACAAACAAACCATGGAGTCTTGACTGGCCGTTTCTTAGAAGATTTACCAAGAGAGTCTATGTTTCACTACCATCACTTGAAGCAAGGGAGAACCTATTCAATCTCTATACTGCTCCATTGCACAAAGACGAGAAAGTAAAGGCCATGGAACTTGCAAAACTTGCAGATGGATATAGTGCATCTGATGTGAAAGACATTTGCCAGTCTGCACAATTAATGGTTGTAAACGACTTGTTCCACTCTCCACACTTTGGAGAAGAGGTACTTGGAGAACCAAAATCCCAGCCACGTGTGCTCACAACAGCAGACTTTAAGGAAATTATATCAAGAAGAAAGCCAAGTGTCAGCATGGAAATGATACGAGCATACTACAAGTGGACTGAACAGTTCAAGGCACTCTAAAATTTAATTTTCAAATATTTTCTTGCAATTTTAGATTTTTCTAAGCTTGGTAGAAGTTTGAACTTTAGATCGGCATAAAATTTAAATCCCTATTAAAATCCACATGCAGAGGGTTTCAAGGATTCCAACAAAAAAAGCCAAACATGCAAACAAGTTTGGCATGTTGATTTTAGAAGACGGCACTATTTTTGAAGGGATGGGTTTTGGATATTCTACCGTGGCGTTTGGTGAAGCAGTATTCAATACTGGCATGACTGGCTATACTGAAGCACTCACGGATCCATCGTACAGCGGGCAAATCTTGACTCTGACATACCCACTTGTTGGAAACTATGGTGTTCCAAATCCCACCGAAAAAGATGCTGATGGCATAAGAAAGAACTTGGAGTCTGAGATGATTCAGGTAAGGGGTCTTGTTGTCCATGAATTGTCACTTACTGCAAGTCATTGGAACATGGAACTGACACTTGATGAGTGGCTCTATGATGAAAAAATACCTGGAATTTCTGGAATTGATACAAGAGAGCTTACAATAAAACTTCGAACAAGTGGTGTTATGATGGCAGCACTTGTAGTCTCT
>CAMLDG010000102.1 GCA_946478655.1 uncultured Nitrosotalea sp. | reverse complement strand
GCTCCAGAAAAAGCAGTAGCAAAAGGATGGCAAGAAGTGGGAACCGTAACTGGAAGACAACGACGTGCTGCGGAATTTGATTTTGATCTTGCAAAGCGCTCTATAATGCTAAACAGTGCAACACAGTTGGGAATTACAAAACTTGATGTGGTTTTTCCTGAATGTGCACACATGCAATCATTTTCTGATTTGAGTTCTCCTGCCAAGTATTTTATTAAAAATATTGAAGACCAACTCAAAGTACCTGTTACACTAATTGGAACTGGACCTGACGTAAACGACATCATTGACAGAAGATAGTCAAGAATAGAGAATCACAAACGACTACTTTTAATGTGGATGGTTTTTGAGAAATCTCATGGCAAAACTTCCTTTTTACATTGAAGTATCTGATATGACTGAATTCTCAAGAATGGTATGCGCACTAGAAAGAGTTCCACGTACTGCCTTTTCTTTTGAACTTGATGGGAAAAGCATAATCTCAGTTCAGATGGACCTTCTCAAGGAGAGGTCTGTCAATTATTATGTTCAGACAGACAAAAATGGACACTATCTCTCATACGGATTCAAGGCCGGTAAAGAAGATTATGACGTTGTCAATACTGTCACAAATCCAATGTACATCTACTCTCCAATCGTGAGGGTAAAATCACTCCCTGAGACTCTCAAGCCTGAAACTACATCTCCAGCAGATGTAGTATACCAACCAATTGAGCTTGAAGATCTTACAAGTCTGATAAAACTAAGTTATGGATTTGAGGAGTCACCATTCCCACTCTTTGCTTTTCCAGATGGTAATGGATGGAAAGTAGGTGTATTCATGAACTTTAATGAATCTGACGAGACTTCATATTTTTGCCATGTCAAACTTGATTCCGAACCCACAAAACCATTCCTAAGATATTCTAGCAAAGATGGTGTAGAACCATCCTTTGTCAGTACAGTAAATGACCACGGATACTCGTACCTCAAAGTGATAAAACTCAAAGGTAAGCATCCTCTAGTCAAGCTATGAGTAGTTTTAGAAAAAGGATGCAGAGTTCTTCTTCTACAAGCTCTATAATACTTGCAAATGATCTTGATGGTGCAAATCTAGAGTCGCTTGAAAAACAAACTCTGAAAAATATTAAGACACTTGGAAAATATCTATGTGCTATAAAATTTAATTTTAATCTCTTGCTTCCTCTGGGTGAGAAGAGCATTAAAAAAATAAACAAAACTGCACATGATTTTGGTTTACAAACTATTGCTGACATCAAACTCAATGATATAGGAAATACTAACATGGTAACTTTGCAAAGATTATGGAACAGTGAATTTGATGCTGTGATTGCCAACCCCATAATGGGACCAGAAAATTTATCACAACTTGTTAAAAATGCTCATGGCAACAGTAAAGGCGTGATAACACTAGTCCACATGAGTCACCCTGGGGCAAAGCTTGGATATGGTCTTAGGGTACAAGATCCATCTAGTGGAAAAATGTCAAACATTCATGATCTTTTCCTAAAGTGGTCCTATTCATTACATGTGGATGGAATAGTTGTTGGCGCCACAGTTCCAAAACTAATAGAATTGTCAGCCAAGAAGGCAAAGGGGAGATTTGATATCTATTCACCTGGGGTTGGAACCCAGGGCGGAGATCCAAGTGACGCATTGGATGCAGGAGCCAACTATCTCATTGTAGGAAGGTCTATCCTGAATTCAAAAAATCCTCAATTTGAGGCGCAAAAACTCCAAGAGCTAACTCTCAGATCATAGATCTTTAACTTTTTTGAATAACTTTTGGGCAGTCTTGTAGGTCAACTTTGCAAGTGCATCGTTATAGTTTAACCATGTATAGTCAAGATGCTCATGTGATAATACCACTTGGTCTGTTTTTGTATTTGATAAAAAGAAAACAACTTCCTTGTGTATTACTTGACCGTCTCGTTGATAATGATATTCTATCTTGTCTTCAAACCCATCTACAAATGTAATGTCTGTTATTCCAGTCTCCTCTCTTATCTCTCTTAGAACAGTTTGTTTGAATGTCTCACCCTTCTCAATATTTCCCTTGACAAAATCCCAATGGCCTGAAGGATAGTTCAAAAGCAAGTACATCTTTCCTTCGGACGACTGACGATAAATGATTGAACCTGCAGATCTCTCTTCTAACATTTACACAAGGAGTTTCTTATCTCCAGTATTTCTATTTTCCAAGCCTGCGGCCTCTCTTCTGAAAAGTCCTAATTGCACGCATGAGATCTATTTTTCTAAATTCTGGCCAATATACATCCATGAAAACAAGTTCACTATAGGCACTCTGCCAAAGTAGAAAACCACTCAATCGCTTTTCTCCAGAAGTTCGTAGTATCATATCTGGAGATGACTGCGGTAAATGTGAAGTGTATAAACTAGATTCAATTACTTCTTTATCTATCTGGTTTACATCAAGAGATCCATCTTTGATTCTAGACCCTATCTTCTTGATTGCATCAACGAGTTCATTTTGTCCTCCATAAGCTATTGCAATGTTTAGGTAATGATCATCGTAATCTTTTGTGGTATCCTCAAGCTTGTTGAGAATATCTCTTAGAAAATCTGGTAACAACTCAATACTGCCAATTGCCTTTACCTTCATTCGGTTCTTGTGTATTCTTGGGTCATTGTACAACTTGTGTAATCTTTCATTTATCAATTCATAGAGGTAATCCAATTCATCATCCTTTCTGTTTAGATTTTCGGCTGATAACACATACAGGGTGATTATTTTGATATTTAGCTCTTCACACCAGTCCAGTAATTTTTCTACCGCATCAGCGCCTCTAAAATGACCATCTATCTTCATGATAAGATTACGCTTTGCCCATCTTCTATTTCCGTCAAGAATTATAGCAATGTGTTTTGGCATCTCTCCGCTTTGGATATCGCTTTCTAGTCTCTTAGAGTATAGACTGTAAAATCCACCCAAGTTGAGAACTTTGTCTTTTATTCTGATAATACTTCGCCACCCTTCTTCTTTCTATATTTATGGAAGAGTAAGGATGCTGATATCAGTATTACTGCAAGACCCAGCAGTAGTGGGGGAATCAGAGTATACGGACTTTCTCCTTTTATCATGATTGTAGTGAATTGAGAGACAACTGGATACAGTGTAACCAATACGATGAGTCTTAGAATATCTGTAATTGATCTAATGCTTCCCTTGAACCAACTGCTCAGCAACGAACCACCGAAAATACATCCTATTCCCATCCAGAGGAACGGCAGCATTCCTGCTACAAAGAGTCCAGTTGTTTGCTGATTCAAAACTAATTTCAAAATGCTGTCAGGTTTTGTAGTAACACCAGGTACTGCAGCACCAATGCCAGCTGTAAGTGATGCAAGAATCATGACAATTCCTGCCACCAGAGTAAATGTTCGTATGAATCCACCAGGTGTGGGCTTGTTCCAATGTGTCCATGCTCTGTCAACAT
>CAMLDG010000101.1 GCA_946478655.1 uncultured Nitrosotalea sp. | reverse complement strand
AGCAGGTGGAAGTGTTGCAGGATTATTGTGCGCACGAGAGATTGCAGCCAAGGGGTACAGTGTTCTAGTAATAGAAGAAGATTCGGAGATTGGAACTCCAGAGCACTGTGGCGGAGTAGTAAGTATACCTGCAATGGATGACCTTGGAATCATACCAGTGAGGGCTACACTTGACAACAAGATACGCACTGCCAAGATAGTATCACCTTCTGGAAAAGACTTTACAATTGATGCAAGACCACAACAAGTCATAGTCTTGGACAGACGAGAGTTTGACAAGCAGATTGCACACCAAGCCCAAGTCAACGGTGCAGAAATCAGGGTAAGATCATCATTAAGAGAGATAACAAAAGACGGAGCCAGAACATCAGATGGCGAGATAAAATGTAAAATAGTTGTTGACGCAAGGGGTGTATCATCGCTTATTCAAAAAGACAGAACTGGAACTCTACAGTCTGCACAGTATGAAGTATTTGGAGACTGGATAGACAAGGAAAAAATTGAGGTGTATTTAGATCAAGAAAAATATCCAGGATATTTTGCATGGGTCATACCTACAAGAAGAGATGAGGCTAAAGTAGGCGTAGCGGGAAGAGGAATCAATCCCGCTCTAGTCATAGAAGATTTTCTCAAACAAAAGGGGAAACATTCTACAATCCGAAAAATATTTGCACCGATTTGGATCAAAGGACCAATCAAGGAATTTGTTACAGGAAATGTTGTTACAATAGGAGATGCTGCAGGACAGGCAAAACCTACAACTGCGGGAGGAATTTACACATCTGGAATAGGAGGAATTCTTGCAGGAAATGCAATCTCCAAGTTTTTAGAATCAGGAAATAAATCAGAGTTATTAGAATACCAAAAAGAATGGAATCAGAAATTTGGAAAAGAGTTCGAGAACATGCTTCTTGCTCGTTCCTTGCTTGAAAGGCTTGACAACAAATCAATTGATGCAATATTTGATTCCATAACACCAAAGATTGTAGATGAGATCTCAAAAGAAGGAAGTTTTGATTTTCATACCACATCTGTTGCAAAACTACTTGGAGTCCGAGGATCGGTCAAGGCAATTCAGGCAATTCTTGGAAATGAATTGAGAAGATTGCTCAACTAAATGCCAATTAATAAGCAAGGTATAAATTCGGTAAAAATCGAGTTTTATCATGTCGTCAACTATAGCATTACCTGTGTGCAGTTCTTGTCACAGACCAATAATGCCTAACGATAAATGTGTAAAGTTCAACTGTCCTAGTTGTGGCTCTGTATTGCTCTGGAGATGCGAGAGTTGCAGAGAGGCAGCAAGACCGTATAAATGCAATTCATGCACTTTTGAAGGACCTTAAAAATTGGCACGACTTTCACTTAGAGCAAAAATCCTCCCAACTGGAACTGAGATAGACTTGGACGATGTTGCAAAAAAGATCAATTCTACATTAAAAGAAGGAATCACACTCTCAAAATATACTAAAGAGCCACTTGCTTTTGGCCTCTATTTCCTTAATGCAGAGTTTGCCCTAGATGACAAGGAAGGTCAGATGGATTCTCTTGAAAATACCGTGCGTGCAATAGATGGAGTAGGAGAGTTCGAGGTCCTAGGTTTAAGCAGAACATCTGTTGATATGAAGTAGGTGTCCACTTGGTAAAAAAAGACGAACTGCTACAAATGCGGGTCGGCGAAGCAAAACAAAGAGACGTTGGAAAAAGACGAGCCAGAATAGAACCAGAGGCAATGGAATTTTTAAAAGTAGAAGCAGGTGACATGATTGAAATTGTTGGAAAGAGATCAAGCTGTGCCATAGTTTGGCCAGCAGATGACGACAACAAAGCACCAGACGTTATCCGAATAGATGGACAGACAAGAAAGAATGCAGGTGTTGGAATAAACGACTTGGTAAATGTTAGAAAAATAGTTGCAAAACCTGCAAAGAGTGTTACACTAATGCCAGTAAACGGCAACGTTACTGTCGATAAAGAATTTACAGATTTTGTAAAAAACAGACTACGTGGATTGCCGCTTTCTGAAGGCGATGAGATATCCGTCATGATTCTTGGAAATTCCATGGATTTTAAAATTCACAAGATTTCACCAAAAGCAGTTGTAAAGATAGAGCGAAACACTACAGTTACAATACTTACTGAAACATCGATTGATAAAAAAATCAGAGTTACATTTGAGGAAATTGGTGGTCTTAAGACACAGACAAAAAGAATGCGTGAGATAGTCGAGCTTCCACTAAAGCATCCTGAAATTTTTACAAGACTCAACATAGAGCCACACAGCGGCATACTATTGTACGGTCCACCAGGATGTGGAAAGACTTTGATTGCAAAGGTACTTGCAAGTGAATCTGAAGCCAACTTTTACTCTATCAACGGTCCAGAAATAATGAACAAGTATTACGGAGAGACAGAGGCAAGACTGCGTGACATCTTCAAAGAGGCAAAGGAAAATTCTCCAAGTGTAATATTTATTGACGAAATTGACGCAATTGCTCCAAAAAGAGAGGAAGCATACGGTGATGTTGAAAAAAGAGTCGTTGCCCAGCTCCTAGCATTGATGGATGGATTAAACGACAGAGGAAACGTCATAGTTCTTGGTGCCACAAACAGACCTGAAAGTGTAGACCCAGCATTGCGAAGACCTGGCAGATTTGACAGAGAGATTGAAATCTCAGTACCAAACGCAGACGGCAGACTAGAGATATTACAGATTCACACACGTGGCATGCCACTTCAAGACGTAGATCTTAAGACACTTGCTGCAGAGTTGCACGGATACACTGGAGCAGATATCAAATCACTATGCAGAGAAGCTGCAATGAAAGCAGTAAGGACATATCTGCCAGAGATAGAAAATGAGACTGAAAAGATTGCCCCTGATATTTTACTAAAGTTAAAGATCACACTGCAGGATTTCTATGACGCAATGCACGAAATTGTTCCAACTGCAATGCGAGAGTTTTACGTCGAGAGTCCAAAAGTATGGTGGAAAGAAGTTGGAGGACTGGACGATGCAAAAAGAACTCTAGAAGACAATTTGATAACTGCAATAAAAGAGCCTGGAAAATTCCAAAAGATGGGAATCAAGCCACCAAAGGGTGCACTCTTGTACGGACCATCAGGATGTGGAAAGACTTTGCTTGCCAGAGCTCTTGCAACAGAGAGTGGTGCAAACATGATACTTGTAAGAGGACCAGAGATTTTATCAAAATGGGTAGGAGAATCAGAGAAGGCAATAAGAGAGATCTTCAGAAAGGCCAAGACCTCGTCACCGTGTATAATAATATTTGATGAACTTGATTCGCTTGCTCGCTCCAAGTCAACTGAAGACGGAGGAATTGGTGAAAGACTGCTAAGTCAGCTTCTCACAGAGATGGAAGATGGTGGCGCATCAAGAGTAATAGTACTAGGAATTTCAAACAGGCCAGACCTTATTGATCCATCACTGATACGACCAGGTAGACTAGACCTAGTGATTTTTGTACCACCGCCAGACGAGAA
>CAMLDG010000100.1 GCA_946478655.1 uncultured Nitrosotalea sp. | reverse complement strand
TTGATCTCAAAAAAATCGGAATTTCAGCCATTAGAGAGTGAAACATCAAGCTTGCAGAACTATTTCGCCAAGAGATTTCAAAAATTAGTGGAGCAATTTTGTATGGTCCAGAGGAAAAGGAAAGACGTACCAGCATAGTTTCATTTTCAATTCAAGACCAAGATTCAAAGACACTGGTTGCAAGACTTGAGAAAAATAACATCATACTTGCGGTAAGAGATATCTTTTCTAAAAAAATTGTAAGAGCTTCGCCTCATTTTTACAATACAGAATCAGAAATTCACGCTGTGATTGATACAATAAAGAAAGGTTAGGACTTTTCTTGCTCTTCGATTACCATCATGGTCAAGGTAGAGTAAACCTTGTCTATCTTTCTAATCTTATTTGTGATTATACTTCTTAGAAGATCCATTGAATCTGCAGTTATCTTTACGATGATATCATAGACACCATACACACCTTGAATCTCATATTGGATGCCTTTTTCGCCTCCAAGTATCTGCTTTATCTTCTGAATTATGGCAACATCTGAGCCTAGATCAGAGTTGATCAAGATGTAAGTAGTTGGCATGTACTAATTCCAGTTTCACGATATTTAACCTTTGATTACAATTTGAAATTGAAATTGTTACAATCTCGGAAAAATCATTTTAGAGTACAAACTGGAATCTGTTTTGTTTGTAGTTTTTAGAAAGTTTGCCCTCAATTGCTATTTTGTTGCCGCAGAAATTGCAATTGTTGTTGTCATCAAGATGCCATCCTTGAATATCAAAGCCATATCTTTTGACAACAATTTTCTTGCACTGTGGACAGTATGTATTTTCTAGTGGATGGCCTGGTACATTTCCAATGTAGGCATAGTTGAGCCCAACTTTCTTTGCAATATCATAATGTTTCTCAAGTGTGGGTATTGGTGTTGATTCAAAGTCCATCATCTTGTAATCTGGATGGAATCTAAGAAAGTGTATTGGCATGTCAGGCCCAAACTCATCGTAGATGAATTGACATAATTTTTTGGCATGTTCCAAATTGTCACCAACCTGCGGAACCACCAGGTCGGTTATCTCTACGTGAATCTTTGTTTTACTGTGAATTTCTTTTAGTGTATCAAATATCGGTTTAGGATCTGGAATTCCAATATATTTTCGTGAAAATTGTGGTTCTGCATTTCCCTTGAAATCTACTGTGATACAATCAAGAAACTCATTCATCATGTTGACTGTTTCTGGTGTATCATAACCATTTGAGACAAAGATGTTGAACAACCCATTCTTTCTTGCAATCACTCCACAGTCTCGGGCAAATTCGATAAATATTGACGGTTGATTATACGTATACGCAATTCCATCAGAGCCTGACTGTATTGCCGAGTCAACTACCTCTTGAGGCGTCATGTCAGTTCCCTCTATCTTTCGTCGTTGGCTGATGTCATAGTTTTGGCAATATTTGCAAAGCCAATTGCATCCAGTTGTAGCAATTGAAAATATGCTTGTACCAGGTCTATAGTGTGTCACTGGTTTTTTCTCAATAGGATCTACGTGTCCAGTTATAACTTTGCCATATGCAAGAAGATCAAGTTTGCCATTGTTGTTTGCTCTTATTCCACATAGACCAATCTGATCTTTTCCAATTTCACAGTATCTAGCACATGCTGTACATCGTACCTTTTCATTAGGCAACTTTTGATAGAGAATTGCTTCTTTTGCCGTCACAATACATCAATCAATTTATCATATAATTGATGGCGTTGATTTTGATCTTGCAGTAGATTGTCGTACCTTCTTTATTGCATTTTCAAAGTCTTCTTGTGTTATCTTGATTGATTTTACGTTCTTCTCTTTCTTGTCTACATATCGTCTTATGGAACTCATGGCAGCTCTATTGCATATTCCTTCTATTTCTGCGCCGCTAAAGCCATCAGTCAATTCTACAAGTTTTGCAAAGTCAATGCCTTCTGCAAGAGGTTTCTTTGTGGTGTGTATCTTGAATATGTTTTCGCGTCCTTTTGCCTCTGGTAATGGCACCTCAAGAATTCTATCAAATCTTCCAGGTCGTAGTAATGCACTGTCGATGAGATCTACTCTGTTGGTTGCACCAATTATTAGCACGTCTTGCAATTCTTCAAGACCGTCTATCTCAGTTAGTAATTGAGACACTACTCTTTCTGTGACATTAGAGTCAGAACTGCCTGAGCTTCTGCTTGGAGCCAATGAATCAAGCTCATCAAGAAATATTATACATGGAGCAGCTTGGCGTGCCTTTCTGAATACTTCACGTACTCCCTTTTCAGATTCACCAACCCATTTTGAGAGCAATTCAGGACCCTTGATACTGATGAAGTTAGATTCTGTGGTGTGTGCAACTGCTTTTGCAATTAGTGTCTTGCCAGTACCTGGAGGCCCATAGAGCAAGATTCCTTTTGGTGCTGCAACATCAGTGTGTTCAAATGCATCTCTGTGTTTGAGTGGCCACTCTACTGCTTCATAGAGTTCTTCTTTTAGAGATTCTAGGCCACCAACTTGATCCCATGTCACATTTGGTACTTGAACTAGAACTTCTCGTAATGCAGATGGTCTTACTTCTTTTAGTGCATCCTTGAAATCGTTATCTGTAATGATAATTTTTTGAAGAATTTCTGCAGGAATTTTTTCTGCTTCTAGATCCAAGTCAGGCAAAATTCTTCGAAGAGATCTCATGGCTGCTTCTTTTGCAAGCACTTCCAAATCAGCTCCTACAAATCCATGAGTTACTCTTGCAATTTGATCCAAGTTTACTTTTTCTTCAATTGGCATTCCTCGTGTATGGATATTGAGTATCTCTGATCTTCCTTGTTGATCTGGGATTCCAATCTCTATTTCACGATCGAATCTACCTGGTCTTCGTAATGCAGGATCTATCGAGTCTGGTCTGTTAGTTGCTGCAATTACAACTACCTTACCTCTTGACTTCATTCCATCCATCAAAGTAAGAAGCTGTGATACAATTCTCTTTTCTACTTCTCCTGTTACTTCTTCCCTCTTTGGAGCAATGGAATCAATTTCATCAATGAATATTATGCTTGGAGAATTTTCCTCTGCTTGTTTGAATATATCTCGCAAGCGCTCTTCACTTTCCCCATAGAATTTTCCAATGATTTCAGGACCACTAATGGAGGTAAAGTGAGAATTGGTCTCTCCTGCAACAGCTTTTGCTAGGAGTGTTTTTCCAGTACCTGGAGGCCCATAGAGCAACACTCCTTTTGGAGCCTCAACTCCGAGTTTTTCAAATAGTTCAGGATGTCTCATAGGAAGTTCCACCATTTCTCGTATCTTTTGGACCTCATTTCTTAGGCCGCCTAGATCATCATAGGTTATCCTTGGAACAGAATTATCAATTGCCTTGGTCATTGAACCTAACTTGAACTCGGTCTCCTCGGATACGATAACTGGTTTTCCAGATGGTACTGTGCCGCCAACAACAAGTTGTGTTTTTCCGCCCATCTGTGTAGTTACGATCAACGTATCACCAGTGGTTAACAC